>NZ_JALPKQ010000028.1:0-72044 GCF_051383655.1 Geodermatophilus sp. CPCC 205761 | reverse complement strand
GTCCGCGGGCGCCGCGGCCGGCCACGAACACCGGCCGCCGGGCGTGGCGCAGCGCGTGCGCCAGCCGCTCGGCGTGCTCGGCCCGCACCGACGGCTCGGGGCCGGGCGGCACCGGGGGCGGGCCGGCGGGCACCGGCAGGTCCTCCACCTGGACGTGCAGCGGCAGGTTGAGCAGCACGGTCCGCCGCCGGTGGACGGCGGTGCCGACCGCGGCGGCCACCTGGTCGAGGGCGTCCCCCGCCGAGGTGACCCGCATCGGCACCGCGCCCACCGCGGCGGCGAGCGCCGCCTGGTCGACGGCGAAGTTCGACGTCGGCGACGACGCCTCGGCGGCCAGCACGACCAGCGGAGTGCGGCTCTTGGCGGCCTCGGTGATGCCGGTCATGGCGTTGGTCAACCCGCAGCCCTGGTGCACGCTCACCGCCGTCGGCCGCCCGCTCATCCGGGCGTGCGCGTCGGCCATCGTCGCCGCGCCGCCCTCGTGGCGGGCGGCGACGAACCGGGCGCCCGCGGCCACCATGGCGTTGGTGACGGCGAAGTTGCCCGAGCCGACGACGCCGAACACGGTGTCCACCCCGCAGCCGGCCAGCGCCGCCCCGACCGCCTCGGCGACGGTGGTCCGCGAGCTCATCCGCGTTCGACGAGGGCCAGCACCCGCGCCGGGGAGCCCGACCCCGAGACGATCGGCAGCGGCGCGGCCACCAGCACCGCGCCGGTCGGCGGCAGCTGGGCGAGGTTCTGCAGCTGGGTCAGCCCGTACTTGCCGCTGCCCATGAACGCCGCGTGGCAGGGGAACGGCGGGTCGAAGGAGTGCGCCGCGCCGGCGTCGGTGCCGACGGTCTCCACGCCCACGCCGATGACGGGGGCCTCCTCGGCGATCCAGCGGGCGCAGGCCGGCGAGATGCCCGGGGTGTGCGAGCCGGTGTCGTCGGCGTTGAGGAACTCCTGCTGCGAGGAGCTGCGCGCGTCCCACCCGGTCCGGTAGAGCAGCCAGCCGCCCTCGGGCAGGGGCCCGTGCTCGGCCTCCCAGGCGCGCACGTGCTCGACCTCGAGCAGGAAGTCGGGGTCCGCGGCGGCCTCGGCGGAGAAGTCGAGGACCACGGCGGGACCGAACAGCCGGCGGGCCGGCACCGAGGCGACGTCCTCCCCGCCCCGGCCGGTGACCCAGTGGTTGGGCGCGTCGAAGTGCGTGCCGGTGTGCTCGCCGGTCCGGAAGTTGTTCCAGTACCAGGCCGGTCCGCGGTCGTCGTAGCGGCTGAGCTCCTCGAGCTCGAACCGCGCGGTCTGGGCGAACTCGGCCGGCAGCGCGATCACCGGCGTCTCGGCCGACAGCGGCGCGGTGAGGTCGACGACCTCGACGGCGCCCTCGGCCAGCGCGGCGGCGAACCCGGACAGGATCGACATGGGCGTCCCTTCGACGGGAGGACTCGGGGCGGGCCCGAGCATGCCGCAACCCCGCTGGTCAGGGACCCCCTGCCGTCACCCGAGCCGTTCCGCCAGGTGCACGGTCACCGGCTCGCCTGCCTCCTTGCCGATCGCCCGCCGGAGGTCCGCCTTCACCGGCAGCTTGTGGGTGCCGTCGCCCAGCGCCATGAACGAGCTGCGGAAGGGGTGCCCGTCGATCGTGCCGCGCACCTTGACCAGGCCGCGGGTGCCGAAGTACTCGGCCGAGCCCGGCATCTGCACGTAGGTCCAGCCGCCGGGCGCGGAGCTGTGCTGCAGCGGCGCGGTGAACTCGGCGTCCAACGGTGTGCTCATCGTCGCCGTCCTCTCGCGGGGGTGTCACCTCTCCAGACGGCCCGGGACGCCGCAACTCATCGGGACGCGATCGAGACCCGACCTCGAGGGAGGGCCGCCTCCCCACCCGCCACGGAGGGGCAGAAATGGCCGTTTCTGCCCTCCAGACCTCAGGCGGCGGGGCGCAGGCCCTCCACCAGCGGCGTCGTCGGCCGGCCCGCGAGCTTCGCCAGGTCGCCGGTGGTGGAGCCCAGCGCCCCAGCGCGGACGGCGCCCTCCATCGCGACGACGAAGCCGGCGGTGCCCTCGTCGAGGCCGGCGGCCAGCAGCGCCGCCCGCTGCTCCTCCGGCGTCCGGCGGACGTGGGTCACCTCGCGGCCGAGCAGCTCGCTGCAGGCGGCGGCCAGCTCGTCGAAGCTCCACGCGCTGTCCCCGGAGAGCTCGTACACGGCGTTCTCGTGACCGTCCCCGGTCAGCGCGGCGGCGGCCGCGGCGGCGTAGTCCCGCCGGGTGGCGCTGGCGACCCGGCCGTCGCCGACCGAGGACGCGATCACCCCGGTCTCGCGGGCTTGCCGCAGCGGCTGCGCGTAGTTCTCGGTGTACCAGCCGTTGCGCAGCAGGGTGTACGGCAGGCCGCTCTCGCGGATCGCCGCCTCGGTGGCCCGGTGGTCGGGCGCGAGCGCCAGCGGGGTGTCGTCGGCCCGCAGGATGCTGGTGTAGGCGATGCGCCCCACCCCGGCCCGCACGGCGGCGTCCACCACGGCCCGGTGCTGGGCGACCCGCACGCCCGGCTGGCTGCCCGAGATCAGCAGCAGCGTGTCCCCGGCCGAGAGCGCGGCGTCGAGGGTGGCCGGGTCGTCGTAGTCGAGGCGCACCGTCCGCACGCCGCGCTCGGCGAGGTCGGCGATCCTCTCCAGCGAGCGCCCTCCGGCGACGACGTCCGCGGGGTCGACCCCCCGGGCCAGCAGCTCCTCCACGACCAGGCGGCCGAGCTGGCCGGTGGCTCCGGTGACGACGATCGACATGCAGGTCCTCCGTGGGTCGGTGCGGCGCGGTCGCGCCATGCTGTGCCGCCGAACCGGGACGGCGGCAGCGGGATTCCCGCCCGACGGTAGGCCTCCGGCGATCAGGCGATCGGCAGCCCCGCCAGGCCGGCGGCCAGGCCCAGCGCCGCGCACACCGCGAGGGTCCGCAGCACCGGCCAGCGGAGCCGGAACAGCAGCACCGCGGCGACGACGGCGATCGCCAGCGGCACCGGCCGGAGGCTGCCGAGGTCGGGCAGCTCCAGGTGCAGCGGCCCGGCGTCGACGGCCCGGGTAGAGGAGAACAGGGTGTGGACGGCGAAGTAGACGCCGAGGTTGGCGATGACGCCGACCACCGCCGCGGTGATCCCGGTCAGCGCCGCCGACAGCGACCGGTTCCCCCGCAGCCGTTCCATGTAGGGCGCCCCGAGCAGCACGAACAGGAAGCTGGGCGCGAAGGTCACCCAGGTGACCAGCAGCGACGCGAGCACCGCCGCGACCCACGGGTCCAGCTCGCCGGGGTTGCGGTAGGCGCCGAGGAAGGCCACGAACTGCACGACCATGATCAGCGGCCCGGGCGTGGTCTCGGCCAGCGCCAGCCCGCGCACCATCTCCCGGGGGCCGAGCCACCCGTACACCTCGACCGCCTGCTGGGCGACGTAGGCCAGCACCGCGTAGGCGCCGCCGAAGGTCACCACCGCGGCCCCGGAGAAGAACAGCCCCTGCTGGGTGAACACGCTGCCCGCACCGGTCAGCAGCGCGACCGCCGCCACCGGCACGCCCCACACCAGCAGGCCGATCAGCAGCACGCGGAGCGTGCGCCGGGCCGACGGCGGCTCGGTGTGCAGGACGTCGTCGGAGATCACCGGCGGCGGGCCGTCGTCGGCGGCCTCGGCCTTCCCCTTCTGCGGCAGCGCGGCCGGGCGCCACCGCCCCAGTGCCCAGCCCGCGACGCCGGCCGCCGCCACCACGACCGGGAAGGGGACGCCGAACAGTGCCAGGGCGAGGAAGGCGACCACCGCGACCGTGACCAGCGCCGCGCTGTTCAGCGCGCGCCGGGCCACCCGGACGACGGCCTGCGCGACGATCGCCAGGACCGCGGGGGCCAGCCCCGCGAACAGCGCGAGGACGGCGGTCGTCGAGCCGAACCCGACGTAGACCGCGGACAGCACCAGCAGCGCCACCACGCCCGGGAGGACGAAGAAGCCGCCGGCCACCAGCCCGCCGCGGGTGCCGTGCAGCAGCCAGCCGACGTAGGTGGCCAGCTGCTGGGCCTCCGGGCCGGGCAGCAGCATGCAGTAGTTCATGGCGTGCAGGAACCGGCGCTGGCCGATCCACCGCTTCTCGTCGACCAGCGTCCGCTGCATGACCGCGATCTGGCCGGCCGGACCGCCGAAGGTCTGCAGCGAGATCAGGAACCAGGCCCGCACGGCCGTGCGGAAGGGCACGACCGTCTGCTCCATCGGCCGGGCCGGCCGCGCGGGGGTGTCGGAGTCCATGTGTGTCCTCGGGGTCAGGCCGGCTCGCGGCCGAGGAGCATGCGGCGGCGGTGGTACTCGTAGAGCCCGTCGAACAGCGGACCGGTGACGGCGAGGGTGCGCTCGTCGTCACCGGTCATCGACAGGCCGCGCAGCAGCACGTCGAGGCCGGCGGCCTCGGGCGCGTCGAAGCGCTCGTCCTCGAGGTCGGCCTCGTGGACGGCCTCGGGGATCCGCCAGAGCACCGGGTCGGTGAGCTCGTAGCGGCGGAGGATCGTCTCGAAGGAGCAGTCCCCGCCGGCGTGCCCGAGCGCGACGCCCCGCATGTCGAAGGGGGTCGCGTCGACCGGTACGTCGGCGGGGTCGGAGACGAAGACGAAGTCGGCGTCCGGGTCGATGGACCGGCGGATCAGCCAGGCGCACGCGGCGCGGTCGATGTGCACCCCGGCCCGGGTGGCCCACCTCACGGCGCGACCGCCGTCGCCGTGGCCGCGGCGAGCTCCCGCAGCGCCCGGTCGGCCGCGTCCCGCTCGGCCGGCGGGAAGAAGTCCCGCCGGCCGATCGCCCGGAACCCCGTCCGCAGCCGGCGCAGCGCCCGGGCGCGCTCGGCCGGCCCGTCCGCGACGGCCGCCCGGCACGCCTCGGCCAGGGCCCGGTACTCCTCGGCGCGGACGGCGGCCATGCGCCCGGCCAGCTCGCGCTCCTGGGTCGCGGCGGCCGGCCGCGCCACCCAGATCCCGGCCGTGCCGCCGGCCTGGAGGACGTCGTCGGCCAGCCACTCCAGCTGCTCGCGGGTGCGGGCGTCGGCGGGCAGGGCGACCAGCCCGTCGGCCAGCTGACCCACCCCGAGCCGCCGCAGCCGGCGCCACAGCGTCGTCCGCGGCCCCGACGGCTCCCGGGGCAGCCGGTAGGACAGCAGCACCCACTCGCCCGCGCCCTCCGCCACGTCCATGATGCAACCACGGTTGCACCGGAGCGTCCAGAGAGAGTCGGTCAGGCGGCCCCGACGACGAGGGCGGGCAGCTCCGCCGGGGCCGTCAGCCGGCGCCACAGCTCCCGGGCCAGCGCGTCGTTCTGCCGGAAGAACGGCGCGTTGGATCGCGGCCGGGCGAAGGCGGCGACCTGGGCGCCGGCGGTCCAGTAGCCGACGGCGGAGACCCGGGGGTGCGGCGTGCCGTCCGCGGTCACCACCCGCAGCTCCGGATCGACGTCCAGCCGCCCGGTGCGGCGCCGGCCGCCCGGCGCCGTCGGGTCGGCGAAGGCCCGCTCCCGGGCCTCGCCGCGGCGCAGCAGCCCGGTGACGACCGGATCGGGGGTGGCGACGACGTCCGGCGCCGGCAGGCGCGCCTCGACCAGCGCCCGCGTCTCGGTCACCCCGGGACGGCTGGACGACCGGGCCCGGAACGCGCCCGCGCCCTCGTCGAGCTCGATCTCGACGTCGGCGCCGAGGAAGTGCAGCACCCCGGCCTCGGACAGGGCGAGCAGCTCCTCCAGCCGCGGTCCGGGCGGGCCGCTGGCCAGGTAGCTGAACAGGTTCATCCACCAGCCGGCCAGGTCCTCGCACTCCGACCGCGGGGTCAGCCGCCGGGCCGCCACCAGCCCGGCGATCGTGCCGTGGCACTGGAGCAGCGCGGTGAACACGGCGGCGTCCGTGCTGTGCGCCGGGTCCGCCGCGCGGGCCAGGTCGGCGCGGACGTGCCGGCGGACGGCGTCCTGCAGCGTCCCCGGGTCGGGGAACCAGCGCCCCGCGAGCGGGCGGTCCAGCGCCGCGAGGTCGAAGCGGTCGATGACGTCGGGCACCGCCCGCGCGACGAGCGCCCGCTCGGCGCGCCGCGTGGCGGCCGCGGCGTAGCCGTCGGCGAACTCCTCCCACGGCACCGCCGTCCGCTCCGGGTGGGCGCGGAACAGCTCGGTGTAGTGCGCCCAGCCCAGCTCCCGCTCGATCAGCGGTGCCAGGTCGGCGCGCAGGTCCAGCAGCCGGTCGGGCCCGAACGCGGCGTCGACGGCGGCCGGGGTGAAGAACCGCAGCGGCACCGGCGGCCCGGCCCACGGGTAGCCGAGCTTGGACCGGTAGGGCACGCCGCGGCGGGAGCCCACGTACAGCACCGGCTCGGAGCCGGACGGCTGGTAGCGCAGCCGGCCGGCGTCGTCGCGCTCGAACCGGCCGCCGCGCCCGTTGGTCAGCAGGACGGCGAGGTCGACGAACGCGAGACCGGCGCCGCGCACCAGCACGTCCTCCCCCGGGGCCAGCGCGGAGAGGTCGACGTCCGCGGTGTACCCGGTGGGCAGGTAGGTGAGTCCGCGACGGTCGGCGGCGGCCGCGGTCGCCCGCTCGCCGGCCGTGGGGTGCGCGTCGAGGTGGCCCTGGACGAGCAGGACGGCGTCGGCGCTGAGCTCGGCGCCGTCGGCCAGCCGCACGCGGGCGCCCCCGGGGCCGCTGTGCACGTCGACCACCCGGGTGGCGTGCAGGTGCACGTCCAGCCACGGCGCGGCCGCGGCGACCACCGTGTCGAGCACCCACCGCAGGTAGGCGCTGACCAGCGGCCGGGACGGGAAGGACGCCGGCCCGAGCCGGCGGGCCTCCCGGCCGACCGGGTCCTCCGCCGGCCGGGCGCGGGCGACGTCGCGCACCCACTCCCACAGCGTGGTGCCCTCGGCGACCGGGCCCTCGACGACGACGGAGGGGTCGGGCAGCACGGTGACGTCGCCGACCAGGGAGTTGGCCCAGAGCAGGTCGGGCTGCTCGGCCCGCCAGACGCGGCCGCCACCGGGCGGGAACGGATCGACCAGGTGCACCTGCAGCCGGCGGCCGTCGGACAGCTCCGGAGCGGAGGCGGCGAGCCGTTCGAGGACGCCGATCGCGGTGGGGCCGGCGCCGACGACGCAGAGGGTGGGCCGGTCAGGGACGAGCGGGGACATGCGGGGGGACTCCAGAGCCGGAGGAGGGAGGGCGGGGCGTGGTCGCGTCCTCCGGACACAGGGCACTGCAGGTGCGGAGCAGGTCGACGTGCCGCCGCTGGGCGAGCTCCGGTCGCGTCACGTCCCCTCCTCCCGATGCGGACGCCGGGTGGCGCCGACACAATGTCTACCAAATCGATCGGGTTTGACGGGAATGCCGGTCCGTGTCTAGGGTCCGGCTCAGGTCCTGAGTGCCAGCACCAAGCCCCGGCTCGCTGGCCGGCAACCCTCCGCTGCGACGGGGTGCCCCGGGTGACGACCTGGCGGACGCGATCCGCGTCCGCAAGTCCGCAGCCCTCCGGGGCCCAGATCGAGGAGCACCGACAGTGAGCACCGCGTCGACGCCGGGCGTCCGCGACCTCTCCGCCGACCTGGTCGGCCGTCCGACGGTCGACCTGCTGCGCACCGACAGCGCGCTCTGTCGCTGACGACGTCCCCCTCCTGACCGGCCCGCCCGGTCCTCCGCGGCACCGCCCGCTCCCGCCGCTCCCCCTGTCCCGGGAGTGCCGGCGGCGTGCCCGCGTCCTCTCCACCACCCGTCCGACAGGGAGCACCCGCATGTCCCGCACCCCCCTCCTCGGCGTCGAGCTGACCGACGCCGGAGCCCACCCCGCCGCCTGGCGGCTGCCGGTCGCCGAGCCGGGCCGGCTGTTCGACCCCGCGCGGTGGGCCGGCCTGGTCCGCACCGCCGAGCGTGGCGGCCTCGACCTGGCCCTGTTCCCCGACGCGTTCGGGGTGCAGGACGCCGACGGCGGGGTCCGCGGCCGGCTCGACGCCCTGCTGACCGCCTCCCGGCTCGCCCCGCTGACCACGTCCATCGGTCTCGTGCCGACGGTGACCACCACGCACACCGAGCCGTTCCACGTCGGCAAGGCGGTGCAGACCCTCGACTGGGTGAGCCGCGGGCGGGCCGGCTGGGAGATCGGGGTGAGCCGCACCCCCGAGGAGGCCGCGCTGTTCGGCCGGAAGAGCGCCGAGCCCGACGACGAGCTGTGGGCCGAGGCCGACGACGTCGCCGAGGTCGTCGCCCGGCTCGAGGACAGCTGGGAGGACGACGCCGAGATCCGCGACGTGGCCACCGGCCGGTTCGTCGACCGCGACCGGATCCACCCGGTCGACTTCCGCGGTCCCCGCTTCTCGGTCGCGGGCGCGTCGATCACGCCGCGCTCGCCGCAGGGCCGCCCGCCGGTCGTCGTCCGGGCCGACTCCCCCGCCGCGCTCGCCGTCGCCGCGCACCGGGCCGACGTCGTGCGGATCTCCGCCGCCGGCGTCGCGGCCGCCACGGCCCAGGCGACCGAGGTGCGGGCCCGGGTGGCCGAGGCCGGCCGCGACCCGCGCCAGGTCGCCGTGCTCGCCGACGTCGTCGCCTGGCTGGGCCCGGACGCCGCCGACCGGAGGAACCGGCTGCAGGCGCTGTCCCGGACCGACCCGGGCACGGTGGAGCACGTCGGCGACGCCGAGGACCTCGCCGACCTGATCGCGGTCTGGACGACCGCGGTCGACGGCGTGGTGGTGCGCCCGGCCGTCCTCCCGACCGACCTCGAGGCGCTGGTGGACGACGTCGTCCCGCTGCTGCGGGAGCGCGGGCTGCGCCCGGCCGGGCCGCCCGGCCCCACGCTCCGCGACACCCTCGGCCTGACCCGCCCGGCCGGCCGCACCGCCGTCGGGGGTGCCCGGTGAGCCGCAAGCAGATCCACCTCGGGGCCCACTTCCCCGGCGTCAACAACACCACCGTCTGGGCCGATCCGCGGTCGGGCAGCCAGGTCGACTTCGCCTCCTTCGAGCACCTGGCCCGCACCGCCGAGGACGCGCGGTTCGACTTCTTCTTCCTCGCCGAGGGGCTGCGGCTGCGCGAGCACAAGGGGCAGGTCTACGAGCTCGACGTCGTCGGCCGGCCCGACACGCTCCCGGTGCTCGCCGCGCTGGCGGCGGTCACCGAGCGGCTCGGGCTGGTCGGGACGATCAACACGACCTTCAACGAGCCCTACGAGCTGGCCCGGCAGTGGGCCACGCTCGACCTGCTCTCCGGCGGTCGCGCGGCGTGGAACCTGGTCACCAGCTCCGACGCCTTCCACGGCGCCAACTTCCGGCGCGGCGGCTTCCTCGACCACGCCGACCGGTACCGGCGGGCGGCCGAGGTCGTGCAGGTCACCCGGCAGCTGTGGGACTCCTGGGACGCCGACGCGGTGGCCGCCGGGGAGACCTTCCTGCGGCCCGGCGGCGTGCGGCCGTTCGCGCACACCGGCCCGCAGTTCGACGTCCGCGGGACGTTCGGGACGCCGCGCGGACCGCAGGGGCACCCGGTGCTGTTCCAGGCCGGCGACTCCGCCGACGGCCGGGAGTTCGCCGCCCGCGACGCCGACGTCGTCTTCACCGCGCACTCCACCGTCGAGGCCGGCCAGGCGTTCTACGCCGACGTCAAGGGCCGGCTGGCCGCGCACGGGCGGCAGCGGGACGACCTGAAGATCCTGCCCGCGGTGACGGTGGTGCTCGGCGACACCGAGGAGGAGGCCCGCGACCGGGCGCGGCACATCCGCGAGCAGCAGGTGAGCGGGCCGACCGCGATCGCCTTCCTCGAGCAGGTGTGGGGCCGCGACCTCACCGCCCACGACCCGGACGGGCCGCTGCCGGCCGAGGACCCGGACGCCGGCAACGTGTCCATCACCCGCGGCCGCGTCCGCCACCACCGCGACCCCGCCGCCCTCACCCGCCAGTGGCGCGAGCAGGCCGAGGCCAACGGCTGGTCGATCCGCGAGCTGGTCATCCAGGTCGGTGACCGCGGCGGCTTCGTCGGGACGCCGGAGTCGGTGGCCGCGGAGATCGACGGCGCGGTGCAGGCCGACGCCTGCGACGGCTACATCCTCGTGCCGCACCTGACCCCGGCCGGGCTCGACGAGTTCGCCGCCCGCGTCGTCCCGCTGCTGCAGGAGCGCGGCTCCTTCCGCGCCGACTACACCGGCCCGACGCTGCGCGACCACCTGGGCCTCGGCCCGGCCCGGCCGGCCCGCCGCTCCGGCGGCGGCGTCGGCACCGACCGCGGGCAGGTGGCCCGGTGAAGCTGCTCGCCGCCAACCTGCTGCTCACCACCCCCTACCCGGTCACCGGCCGGACCAAGCAACCGCACGAGAAGCTGCGCGACGCCGTCCGCTGGGCGGTCTGGGCCGAGGAGGCCGGGTTCGACGCGGTCGGGATCGGCGAGCGGCACGCTGCACCGTTCCTCTCCTCGTCCCCGACCGTGCTGCTCGCCCACCTGGCCGCGGTCACCTCCCGGGTCCGGCTGGTCAGCACGGTCACCGTGCTGCCGCTGCTGGACCCGGTCCGGGTGGCCGAGGACTTCGCCACGATCGACCACCTCTCCGGCGGGCGGGTCGACGTCGTCATCGGCAAGGGCAACGACCCCGTCCAGAACCGGCTGTTCGGCTACGACCTGGCCGACCAGTGGCAGCTCAACCGGGAGAAGTACGAGCTGCTGCGCCGGCTGTGGCGGGAGGAGGAGGTCACCTGGTCGGGCACCTCCCGCCCGCCGCTCACCGGGGCGACGACGCTGCCCCGGCCGCTGCAGCAGCCCATCCCGGTGTGGCACGGCAGCGCGTCCTCGACCGAGTCGACCGAGCTGGCCGCGCGGTTCGGCGAGCCGGTGTTCAGCGCCAACGCCTTCCACCCGACGAAGAAGTACACCGACCTGGTCGCGCACTACCGGGACCGGCTGGCCGCGCACGGCCACGACCCGGCCTGCGGGGTCGTGGGGGTCGGGTGCGGCGGTCTGTACGTCAGCGAGCGCAGCCAGGACGCCGTCGAGGCGATCCGCCCCTACTACCGGGCGTTCCTGCAGACGCCGGCCGCCCGGCACAACGACCCGGAGTTCAGCGACGTCGAGGACGCCGTGGAGCGCGGGCCGCTGCTGGTCGGCAGCCCGCAGCAGGTGGCGGAGAAGCTGGCCCGCTGGGACGCGGAGTTCGGCGGCGTCGAGGTCCTGCAGATCGGCCTGGAGGGGCTCGGCATCCCCGACGCCGAGCAGCGGGCCACCCTCGAGCTGTTCCTCGACCGGGTCGCCCCGGTGCTCCGCGAGGAGCTGCCCAGCCGGGTCTGGCCGGACACGGAGGTGACCGCGTGACCGCCGCCCCCGGCCTGGCGGTGGTGGCCGTGCACCCCGACGACCCGCTCGCCGCGCCGCTGTTCGCCGAGCTGCTGCACGAGTACGACAGCCGCTACGGCGACCTGTACGGCGGCGCGGCGGCCGAACTCACCCGCTACCCGGCCGCGGAGTTCCTCCCGCCGGACGGCGAGCTGCTCCTGCTGCTGGAGGACGGCGCCCCGGTGGCCGGCGGCGCCTACCGCCGGCACGCCGACCCGGGCACCGCCGAGGTCAAGCGGATGTGGACCGCCGCGGCGCACCGGCGCCGCGGCCTGGCCCGCCAGGTGCTCGCCGAGCTGGAGTCCCGGGCCGCCGCCCGCGGCTACACCCGCATGTACCTGACCACCGGCCCGCGCCAGCCCGAGGCCAAGGCGCTCTACCTGGCCGCCGGCTGGACGCCGCTGTTCGACCCCGCCGTCCCCCGCCCCACCGACCTGGCGTCCCTGCGCGCGCTGCCACCCGGCCGGCTCGGCTACGCCTTCGAGAAGCCCCTGGGAGAGCCCGCATGACCACCGTCGTCCCACGGCCGGCCGCGGACACCGCCGCGCCGCCGCCGACCGGCACCCCCTACGACCAGCTGCGGGTGGTGCCGGCCCGGCACCCGGGCCGCTGGGTGTCCACCGCCGTCGTCGCCGTCCTGCTGGCGATGGTGGTCAACTCGCTGGTCACCAACCCGCGGTGGGAGTGGGACGTCGTCGCCGCCTACCTCACCGAGGAGTCGATCGTCCGCGGGGTGTGGACGACGGTCCAGCTCACCCTGGTCACCGCCGTCCTCGGCTTCGCCCTCGGCACGGTGCTGGCGCTCATGCGGCTGTCCCGCTCCCCGCTGCTGCAGGCGGTCAGCTGGGGCTACACCTGGGTGTTCCGCTCGGTGCCGCTGATCCTGCAGCTGCTGCTCTGGTACAACCTCGCCTACCTGTACCAGAGCCTGGACTTCGGCATCCCGTTCGGGCCGTCCTTCGCCAGCGTCGAGACGCTGTCGCTGATCGACAAGTTCGGCGCCGCCATCCTCGGCCTGGGCCTCCACCAGGCCGCCTACTCCGCCGAGATCGTGCGGGCCGGCATCCTCTCGGTCGACCAGGGCCAGCTCGAGGCGGCCGCCTCCCTGGGCATCCCGCGGCGGCGGCAGACCACCCGGATCGTGCTGCCGCAGGCCATGCGGGCGATCGTGCCGACCGCGGTCAACGAGGTGATCGGCCTGTTCAAGGGCACGTCGATCGTCTACGTGCTGGCCCTCGGCGAGCTCTTCTACACGGTCAGCGTGATCTACGGCCGGACCCAGCGGGTGCTGCCGATGCTCGTGGTCGCCGCGGTCTGGTACGTCGTGCTCACCACGGTGGTCACCGTCATCCAGTACTACGTCGAGCGCTATTACGCCCGCGGCGCGGTCCGCACGCTCCCGCCGACCCCGCTGCAACGGCTGCGCGCCAACCTCACCGCCGGCCTGGCCCGCGTCTCCGGCCCGCGGGGGGTGTCCCGGTGACCGCCGCGGTCCGGCCCGGACGGGTCGAGGTGCACGGGGTGCACAAGTCCTTCGGCACCCTGGAAGTGCTGCACGGCGTCGACCTGGTCGTCGAGCCGGGCACGGTGACCGTCGTCCTCGGCCCCTCCGGGTCGGGCAAGTCGACGCTGCTGCGCAGCATCAACCACCTGGAGAAGGTCGACCGCGGGTTCGTCGCCCTCGACGGCGAGCTGGTCGGCTACCGCCGCCGGCGCGACACCCTGCACGAGCTCAAGGAGAAGGAGCTGCTCCGCCAGCGGACCCGGTTCGGGTTCGTCTTCCAGTCCTTCAACCTCTTCCCGCACCTGACCGCGCTGGAGAACGTGGTCGAGGCGCCGGTGTCGGCGCAGGGCCGCCGGCGCGGCGACGTCGAGGCCGAGGCGCGCACGCTCCTGGCCCGGGTCGGGCTGGCCGACAAGGCCGACGTCTACCCGCGCCAGCTCTCCGGCGGGCAGCAGCAACGGGTGGCGATCGCGCGGGCCCTGGCCATGCGCCCGGCGGTCCTGCTCTTCGACGAGCCCACGTCCGCACTCGACCCGGAGCTGGTCGGCGAGGTGCTCCGGGTGATGCAGGACCTCGCCCGCGACGGCACCACGATGGTCGTCGTCACCCACGAGATCGGCTTCGCCCGGGAGGCCGCCGACCAGGTGGTCTTCATGGACTCCGGCCGCATCGTCGAGGCCGGCCCGCCCGAGCAGGTGCTCGACGCCCCGCAGCACGAACGGACCCGCGCCTTCCTCGCCAAGGTCCTCTGAAGAAGGACCCCCCACACCCCGGACGGCGCACCCGCGCCGCCCGTCGGTGGCGCGCGCCCCGCGCACCCCCGAGACCCCGAGAAAGAGAGAGAACACCGTGACCGCCCGAACCCGACGAGCCCGCCTCGTCCCCCTCCTGGCCGCCGTGTCCGTGCTGGCGCTGGGGGCGTGCACCAGCACCGCCGAGATCGAGGAGCAGGCCCGCACCGAGGAGGGCACCGCGCTCGCCGTCGACACCGGCCCGGACCAGGACCGCATCCACACGACGGCGAGCGAGGAGGCCATCGGCCTCCTGCCCGACGGCGCCTTCCCCGACGGCGTGCTCCGGGTCTCCATCACCCAGGGCGCGGTGCCGCTGGGCTTCTACGCCGACGACAACGAGACGGTGATCGGCAGCGAGACCGACATCGCCACGCTGGTCGCCGACGCCCTCGACCTGGAGCTGGAGCTGGTCGTCAACGACTGGTCCAACTGGCCGCTGGCCACCCAGTCCGGCGAGGTCGACGCCACCATCTCCAACGTCACGGTGACCGAGGAGCGCAAGCAGCTGTTCGACTTCTCCTCCTACCGGGTCGACCAGCTCGGCTGGCTGGTCGCCGCCGACAGCGGCCTGGAGCTCGACGAGGCCGCCGACATCGCCGGGCTCACCGTGGCGGTGGGGTCGGGCACCAACCAGGAGCAGATCCTGCTCGCCTGGGACCAGCAGAACCGGGACGCCGGCCTGGAGCCGGTGACCATCGACTACTACGAGGCCTACAACGACGCCGTCCTGGCGCTGCAGTCCGGCCGCATCGACACCTACTTCGGCCCCAACGCCACCGCCGCCTACAGCGCGGCCGTGGCCCCCGACGACTTCGCGATCGCCGGGACGGTCAACGGCGGCTGGCCGGACACCGCCAACATCGCCGTCGCCACCGCCAAGGGCAACGGCCTGGCCGAGGCGTTCACCGCGGCGATCAACCACGCCATCGAGGACGGCACGTACCAGCAGGTGCTCGAGCGCTGGGGCCTGGAGGCCGAGGCGATCGACCGCGCCGAGACCAACCCGCCCGGCCTGGGCGCCTGAACGCACCGCAGACGAGGAGCACCCCGATGACCCGAACCCGCACGCGGGCGCGCCGGCCCGCCGCCGCCCTCCCCGTCCGCACCGCCCTGGTGCTGTCCACCGTCGTGTTCCTGTCGGCCTGCACCAGCTCGGCGGAGATCGAGTCCGAGGCCCGGACCGAGGCCGCCGCCGCGGAGGGGACCACCACGGTCCTGGAGGTGGACACCAGCCCGGAGCAGGCCGGCCGGGTGCACACCGACGAGGACCCCGACGCCGCCGCGCTCGTCCCGGCCGACATCGCCGAGGACGGGACGCTCACCATCGGCGTGGCCGGGGCCGGCGAGCCGCCGCTGGGCTTCCTGGCCGACGACAACGCCACCGTCGTGGGCAGCGAGGTGGACATCGCCTCGTTGGTCGCCGAGGCCCTGGGCCTGGAGCTCGAGGTGGTCAACGTCGCCTGGGAGCAGTGGCCGCTCGGTGTCCAGAGCGGCGACCTGGAGGCGGTGTTCAGCAACGTCGGCGTCAACACCGAGCGGCTGCAGCTGTTCGACTTCGCCACCTACCGCGAGGGCGTCATGGCCTTCAGCGCCCGGCCCGACAGCGGGCTGTCGATCGAGGAGGCGGCCGACGTCGCCGGCCTCACGATCGCGGTCGGCTCCGGGACCAACCAGGAGCGGATCCTGCTGGACTGGAACGCGCAGAACGAGGCGGCCGGGCTGGAGCCGGCGCAGCTGGAGTACTTCGCGAACTCGGCGGACACCCTGCTGGCGCTGCAGTCGGGCCGGATCGACACCTACATCGGCCCGAACCCCACCGCGGTCTACCAGCAGTCGGTCGGGGACGTCGAGATCGTCGGCACGGTCAACGCCGGCTGGCCCAACACCACCTACGTCGCCGCGACGACGCTCAAGGGCAACGGCCTCGTCGACGCCGTCCAGGCGGCGCTGCAGCACGTCTTCGAGGACGGCACCTACGGCGAGACACTGGACCGGTGGGGCCTGTCCGACGAGGCGGTCGACGAGCCGGTGGTCAACCCGGCGGTGGGGTCCTGACGGCGGCCGGGCCGGGCACGCCCCGGCTCACCGACGTGGTCGTGGTGGGCGGCGGCGTGATCGGCTCGGCCACCGCCTGGGCGCTCGCACGGCGCGGGGTCGGGGTCGTGCTGCTCGAGCAGTTCGGCCCCGGCCACGTCCTCGGCGCCTCGCACGGCCGGTCCCGGATCTACCGCAGCACCTATCCGCAGCCGCACCACCAGGCGCTCGTCGCCGAGGCACGACGGCTGTGGGCGGAGCTGGAGACCGAGACGGGGGCGACCGTGCTGCACCCGGGGCCCGGCGTGGCGACCGCCGCGCCCGGCCCCGGCGCGGACCGGCTGCGCGAGACGGCCCGCGCGATGGACCGCGCCGGCGTCGCCCACGAGTGGCTCGCGCCGGCCGAGGCCGGGGAACGCTTCGCGGGCATGCGGTTCCCGGGGCCGGTGCTGCTCGAGCCGCACACGGCCGGCCGGGTGGACGCCGACGCCGCGGTCGCCGCGCTCCAGGCCGCCGCGGCGGCGCACGGGGCCGCCGTCCGCCACCACCGGCGGGTCACCGCGGTCGAGCCGGACGGGGACGGCGTGGTCGTGCGCTGCGCCGCCGGTGCGGCGGTCTCCGCCCGCGCGGTCGTGGTGGCCGCCGGCGCGTGGGCCGCCGACGTCCTCGGCGACCTCGTCCGGCTGCCCCCGCTCCGGGTCACCCAGGAGCAGCCGGCGCACTTCCGGCCGCTCGACCCCGGCCTGGAGTGGCCGGCGTTCACCGCCGACCCAGACCCGGCCGAGGGCTGGCCGAGCGGCGTGTACGGGCTGGCCAGCCCCGGGGAGGGCGTCAAGGTCGGGTTCCACGGGACCGGCCCCGAGTGCCACCCCGACGCGCGGACCTTCGCGGCCGAGCCGGGGCAGCTGGCCCGCCTGCAGGAGTACGTGCGGCGCTGGCTGCCGGGCCTGGACGCCGACGCGCCGGAGCCGGTGTCGTGCACCTACACGAGCACGCCGACCGGCGAGTTCGTGCTCGACCGCGTCGGCCCGGTGGTGGTGGCCGCGGGGTTCAGCGGGCACGGCTTCAAGTCGGCGCCGGCGACGGGGCGGGTGCTCGCCGATCTGGCCCTGGGCACCCCGGCCGGCGCCGAGGCGTTCGCCCTCGCCGGGCACGCCGTCCGGACCTGACCGTCCGCCCGGCGCGGGTCAGACGACCTCGCTGAGCCTCCCGGTGGCCACGTCGAAGACGAACCCGCGGACGCTGTCCTTGACCGGGATGAAGGGGCTGTCGAGGATGCGCTGCCGCTGCGCGCGGACGTCGTCCTCCAGCTCGGGGAACGCCTCGGAGTGCCAGTCCGGGCGGATGCCGCAGTCCTGCTCGATCGCGGTGCGGAAGTCCTCGTCGGAGAAGGTGAGCATCCCGCAGTCGGTGTGGTGGACCAGCACGATCTCCCGGGTGCCGAGCAGCCGCTGGCTGATGGCCAGCGACCGGATCTCGTCGTCGGTGACCACACCGCCGGCGTTGCGGATGACGTGCGCCTCGCCCTCGGACAGGCCCAGCGCGCGGTAGACGTCCAGGCGGGCGTCCATGCAGGCCACCACGGCGACCTGCCGCGACGGCGGGAGCGGCAGCGGGCCGCGGAAGGCCTCGGCGTAGCGGGCGTTGGCCTCGAGCAGCTCGTCGGTGACGGACACGGCAGGTCCTCCTCGGGACGGGGTGGGTGGGTCAGCGGCCGGCGGTGCCGGCCGAGCGGGAGCGGAAGTCGCCGCGGCCGGTGTCGCCCTTCCAGTCGGCGAAGGACTCGCCGGTGAGCTCCTCCAGCAGGGCGATGTCCGGCAGCAGCGGGCCGAGGACCTCGCGGCGCACCTCGACCGGCATCGGCGGCCGCGGCGACCGCCCGGCGTGCAGGGCGGCGAGCAGCGGCCGGCTGGCCTGGCGCCACACCTGCGGCGGGGCGTAGGCGCCCAGCGCGGCGCCGGCGCGGGTCAGCCGGGCCAGGACGCGGTACCGGGCGGTGTCGGCGACGTGCGGCTTGACGTTCTCCGGCGGCACGACGTGCGCGACGCCCGGCTCGACGCCCAGGAACGTGCTGACCCGGTCCAGCGCCTCGCGCGGGGTGTCGACCACCTGCCGGTAGCGGAGCAGGCACACGTTCTCCCGGGGCACGCTCTTGTACAGGTCCCGCAGCTGCTCGCCGTAGCGCCCCAGCCCCCGGTAGTGCCAGAACGGCGCCCAGCCCTCGGCGATCCGCCGCTCCTCGAGCCGGACGGCGGTGCGGAAGTCCGCCTCGGGCTCCAGCCCGTCGGCCCGCAGGTGCACCCAGTTGGACCAGGCCCGGTCGACCGGGTCGCGGACGACGACGACCACCTTCACGTCCGGGACGTCGGCGGCCAGCCGGGCCTGGGCGGCGCGGTCGTAGAGGTAGAACGGCGTGCTCTCCCCGCGGACGGCGTCCTCCGGGGCGGCATCGAACAGCGCCAGGTACTCCTCGCGCCGCCAGATCCACTCCTGGGCGCTGTGCGCGTCGCCGGGCCCCCGCTGCCCGCTGCGCGGCGGCGGCCGGCCGTCGGTCAGGTAGTACTTGGGCTCCTTCACCGGCGACAGGTACAGCCCCGGGTGCGTGGCCAGGGCCGCGTGCAGCGCGGTCGTCCCGGCCTTGGGCGCGCCCGCGATCACGAACTGCGGACCTCGCTCGCTGGGGTCACTCATCAGGGCCTTCCTCCTGTGTCGTCGCCGGGTGCATGCACACTGGGCGGGCCGTCCGCCCGAGATCCCGGAGCCGCAGCGTGCCGTCCTCCCCCGCCCCGACGTCCGCCATCCGTCTCCCGGACGCGTCGTCGTTCTGGTCCGACGCCGAGGTCGTGCTCGCACCGGACGACCCCCGCCCCGGCTCGTGGACCGGCGGGCCCTCGGCCCAGCTGGTCGACGGCACGTGGTGGCTGGCCGCCCGGCTGCGCCGCCCGGTCGGTGAGGGCCGCGGCTTCGCCAACACCGTGTCGCGGTCCGACGACGGCCGCCACTTCACCGAGGTCGCGCGGGTCCGGAAGGACGACTTCGGCGCCGACTCCCTGGAGCGTCCGGCGCTGGTGCACACGCCCGAGGGCCGCTGGCGGCTGTACGTCAGCTGCGCGACGCCGGGCACCAGCCACTGGCGGGTGGACCTGCTCGAGGCCGGCCGCGTCGAGGACCTCGCCGCGGCCACTCCCCGCACCGTCCTGCCCGGCAGCGACGGCGAGGCGGTCAAGGACCCGGTGGTCCGGTTCGACGGCCGGCAGTGGCACCTGTGGGCCTCGGTCCACCCGCTCGACGACCCGCACGCCACCGACCGCATGACCACCGAGCACGCCACCAGCCCGGACGGCGTCGAGTGGACCTGGCGCGGGACCGCGCTGGCCGGCACGCCGGGGAGCTGGGACGCCCGCGGCGTGCGGTTCGCCGCCGTCGTCCTGGACGGCGACCGGACCTGGGCCCTCTACGACGGCCGGGCCACCGCGGCGGAGAACTGGGAGGAGCGCACCGGCCTGGCCGTCGCGAACGGCGACGGCCGGTTCCGCGCGGCTCCCGACGGCCCGCTGCTGCAGAGCCCGCACCCACCCGGCGGGCTGCGCTACGCCGACGCGGTGGCCCTGCCCGGCGGCGGCACCCGCTGGTTCTACGAGGCCACCCGCGCCGACGGCGCGCACGAGCTGCGCACCGTCCTGCTGCCGGGCTGACACGGTCACTTCCCGGGGGAGCCGCAGCCGGCTCCCCGGGTGACGGCCCCCGGGTCCGCGCCGGCCAGGCCGGCCAGGGGGCGGGGGTCGTCGGCCGGCGCCCACCGCCCCGACCGGACGGCGTAGTCGACCGCCGGCCCGCGGTCGAGGAAGGCGGCCAGGCCCTCGAGGAGCCGGTCCACGTCGGCCGCGGTGGTGGCCAGCCCCACGCTGGCCCGCAGCGCCCCCTGCGGCACGCCGAGCCGGGCCAGCAGCGGGTGCGCACAGAACCGGCCGTCCCGCACGCCGACGCCGTGCTCGGCGGACAGGACGGCGGCGACCAGGCCCGGGTCGGCCCCGTCGACGGTGAACGAGACGACGCCGGTGGGCGCGGTCGAGTCCGGCCAGATCCGCAGCCGGCGGACGCCGGGCAGGGCGTCGAGCCCCGCCTCCAGCCGGTCCCGCAGCGCGAGCTCGTGGGTCTCGAGCGCGCCGTCGGGCAGCGCCGCCAGCGCGTCGCAGGCGGCGGCCAGCGCCACCGCCCCCAGCACGTTGGGGGATCCGCCCTCGTGCCGGTGCGGGGCCGCGGCCCACGTCGTCCCCTCGACGGTCACCTCGTGCACCGCCCCGCCGCCGGCGAGGTGCGCCGGCGCGTCGTCCAGCCAGTCCCGCCGGCCGACCAGCGCGCCGGTGCCGAAGGGGGCGTAGAGCTTGTGGCCGGAGAAGGCGACGTAGTCGGCGCCGGTCGCGGCCAGGGAGAACCGGCGGTGCGGCACCAGCTGCGCGCCGTCGACGGCGACCCGGGCCCCGGCGGCGTGCGCCAGCTCGACGACGTCGGCCAGGGGCAGCGCCTCGCCGGTCACGTTGGACGCCCCGGTGACCGCGACCAGGGCGTAGCGGCCGCGCACCAGCTCCGCGGCCAGCTCGCGCAGGGTCGCCGTCACCGTCGCCTGCGTGGGCAGCACGGTCGTGGCGGCCCGGCGCTGCCACGGCAGCAGGTCGGCGTGGTGCTCACAGTCGAGGACGAGC
The DNA here is from genome assembly GCF_051383655.1 of Geodermatophilus sp. CPCC 205761. Taxonomy (NCBI): domain Bacteria; kingdom Bacillati; phylum Actinomycetota; class Actinomycetes; order Geodermatophilales; family Geodermatophilaceae; genus Geodermatophilus; species Geodermatophilus sp. CPCC 205761. Next base: position 51,679 of record NZ_JALPKQ010000028.1, on the reverse strand, counting down.
ACCCGATCCCCGGCGGGCACGCACCCGGCCAGCAGGTTGAGCGCGTCGGTCGTGTTCCGCGTCAGCACGCAGACGTCGTCGACGCGGGCGCCGACGAAGCCGGCGACGGTGTCCCGCGCCGACTCGTAGAGGGCGGTCGACACCTGGGAGAGGTAGCCGGCGCCGCGGTGCACGCTGGCGTAGAGCGGCAGCGCCTCGGCCACCCGGTCGGCGACGGCGACCAGGGCGGGCGTGCTGGCCGCGGTGTCCAGGTCGGCGTACGGGGCGCGGCCGGCGGGCACCAGCGGCACCTCGGTGTCCGCGCCGACGACCGGCAGCAGCGGGCAGCCGGCCGGAGCGGCGGGACGGGACAGGACAGCGCCGGTCACGGGGCCTCCTCGGTTCGGGGACCCGTGCGGGCCCGCGCTTGCGGACGCCGGTCGGCGCCCGCCGGGTCGTCACCCGGGGCACCCCATCGCGGAGGGAGGGTTGCCGGCCAGCGAGCCGGGGCTTGTCGCTGGCGCTCTTGACCTGCCGGGCAGCGTGACATGCGACCCGGTTACCCGTCAAACCCGATCGAGATGGTAGAGATATGTCCGTGCCCGCCGTCCTCACCTCGACCGCCGCCGCTCCGCGGCTGGTCCGGCGTGTGCACGTGGACCTGGGCCGGGTCTGGTCCGCGCGCTGTCGCTGACGCCGCCCCGCGTCCCCTCCCCCGGCCGCCCGTCCCGCGCGGCCCCCGTCACCCCTGAGGACCACCCGTGCCGATCGAGTTCCTGGGCATCGCCGCCACCAACGACGGTTCCGAGACCACCCCGCGCTCCGGGCCGAGCTTCGACAAGGAGTTCACGCTGCGGCTCGGCCGCGCACACGAGGACTGGGGGTGGGACCGCGTGCTGTTCGCCTACGGGTCCGGCTCCCCCGAGCCGTCGGCGGCCGCCGCGTTCCTGCTCTCGCACACCGAGCGGCTGCAGGTGCTGCTGGCCCACCGGCCCAACGTCAGCTACCCGACCTTCGCCGCGAAGACCTTCGCCACGCTGGACCGGATCGGCGACGGCCGGCTGACCGTCCACTTCATCACCGGCGGCACCGACGCCGAGCAGCGCCGCGAGGGCGACCACCTGACCAAGGACCAGCGCTACGGCCGCACCCGCGAGTACATCCAGATCGTCAAGAAGGCGTGGACCTCGCACGAGCCCTTCGACTGGGACGGCGAGCACTACCGGTTCGCCGACTTCGTGAGCGACACCTTCCCGGTGCAGCAGCCGCGGCCCGACGTCTCCTTCGGCGGCTCGTCGGAGGCCGCCTACGCCGCGGGCGGGGCCGAGGCCGACGTCTACGCGCTGTGGGGCGAGCCGCTGGCCGAGACCGCGGCGCAGATCGAGCGCGTGCACGCGGCGGCCCGCGCGGCCGGGCGGACGACGATGCCCCGCATCCAGGTCGCCTTCCGTCCCATCATCGCGCCGACCGAGGAGCTGGCCTGGGAGAAGGCGCACCGCACCGTCGACCGGATCGCCGCCCGCACCGGCGGCGGCGCGCAGCCGCTGACCCGGCGGCACCCGCTCACCGAGCCGGAGAACGCCGGCTCCCAGCGGCTGCTGGCGATCGCCGAGCGCGGCGAGCGCTTCGACCGCGCGCTGTGGACGCCGACGGCGACGGCGACCGGCGGCGCGGGCAACTCCAACGCGCTGGTCGGCACCCCCGAGACGGTCGCCCAGGCGCTGCTGGACTACGTGGACCTCGGCGTGGACATCATCTCGATGCGCGGCTACGACCTGCTCGGGGATGCCATCGACGTCGGCCGGTACGTGCTGCCGATCGTGCGCGAGGAGGTCGCCAAGCGCGACGCCGCCGCGGCGGCCGCCCCGTGAGCACGATCGCGGTCGTCGGCAACCCCAAGCCGCACTCCCGGACCCGCGCCGCCGCCGAGCACGTCGTCGAGCGGCTCACCGGCGCCCCGCCGGACCGCGTCGTCGACGTGGTCGACCTCGGCTCAGGCCTGCTCGGCTGGGGCGACCCGGCGGTCGAGGAGGCGGTCGCCGCGCTGCGGGCCGCCGAGGTCGCCGTCGTCGCCAGCCCCACCTACAAGGCGACCTACACCGGCCTGCTCAAGCTGTTCCTCGACCAGGTCGGCACCGGCGACCTCGCCGGCGTGGTGGCGGTCCCGCTCATGCTCGGCGCGGGGCCCGCCCACGCGCTGGCGCCGGACCTGCTGCTCAAGCCGGTCCTGGTCGAGCTCGGCGCCACCACGCCCACCCGCGGGCTCTACCTGCTCGACAAGACCTGGGACGCCCCCGGCCCGCTGGACGACTGGCTGGCCGTCGCGGGACCGCAGGTGGCGGCGGCCCGCACCGCCGGACGGCGCTGACGTGGAGGTCTCCTGGTTCCTGCCCAGCCGTGGCGACGGCCGCGACGTCGGGCCGGCGACGACCGACCGCGGGCACAGCGCCGCGGCGCTGCGCCGGCGGCCCACCCTGGAGTACCTGGCCGCGGTGGCGCAGGCCGCCGAGCAGGCCGGGTTCGCGGCGGTGCTCACCCCGACCGGGTCCGGCTGCGAGGACGCGTGGGTGGTCTGCTCCGCGCTGGTGCCGCTGACCTCCCGGCTGCACTTCCTGGTCGCCTTCCGGCCGGGCTTCGTGCTCCCGACCCTCGCCGCCCAGCAGGCCGCGTCGTTCCAGCGGCTGTCGGGCAACCGGCTGCGGCTCAACGTCGTCACCGGCGGGGACCCGGTGGAGCAGCGCGCCTACGGCGACTTCCTCGACCACGACGCCCGGTACGCCCGCACCGGCGAGTTCCTCGAGGTGCTGCGCCGCTGCCTGGCCGGGGAGCGGTTCGACGTCGCCGGTGAGCACTTCGCCGCGCGCGACGCCGGCCTGGTCCGGCCGCCGGACGTCGTCCCGCCGGTCTACCTGGGCGGCGCCTCCCCGGCCGCGGAGGAGGTGACCGCCCGCTGGGTGGACCGGTACCTCACCTGGGGCGAGCCGCCGGCCATGGTCGCGCCGCGGCTGGACCGGGTGCGGGAGCGGGCGGCCGCGCACGGCCGCACCGTCCGGTTCGGGATGCGGCTGCACGTCGTCGCCCGGGACACGCCGGAGCAGGCCTGGGCCGAGGCCGACCGGATGCTGGCCGGGATGCCGGCGTCGGCGATCGCCGCCACGCAGGAGCGCTTCGCCCGCATGGACTCCGTCGGCCAGGCGCGGATGACGTCGCTGCACGGCGGCGCCGCCGGCGACGGCGCCCGGTCGCTGGAGGTCGCCCCCAACCTGTGGGCGGGCATCGGCCTGGTCCGCGAGGGGGCGGCCACCGCGCTGGTCGGCAGCTCCGAGCAGGTGGCCGAGCGGCTGGCCGAGTACGCGGCGCTGGGCGTCGACGAGTTCGTCCTGTCCGGCTACCCGCACCTCGAGGAGGCGTGGCGGGTCGGCGAGGAGGTCCTCCCCCTGCTGGCCCGCGAACCGGTGGGTGCCCGGTGAGGCTCACCCGCCGCACGGCGGTGGACCTGGTGCGGACGGCGAGCGCGCTCTGTCGCGGCTGCTGAGCGCCCCCGACCTCCAGACCACCCCGAACTCCCCGAGGAAGACCCCGTGACCCGTTCCCTGCTGTCCCCTGCCCTGTCCTCCGTGCTGTACCGCCCGGACGACACGACCACCCTCCGCACCGGCGCCGCCGCACTCGCCGCCGCCCTCGCCGCCGCGGAGGCCGCCTGGTCCCCGCTGGTCGAGTACCGGCCCGAGAGCCGCTGGAGCGCCCTGCTCGACCAGGGGCTCGCCGCCGACGTCCTCGACCCGTCCCTGCACCCCGAGCTGGCCCGCGCCCAGGTCTGGCTGCTGTCCTGGCTGCCCGGCCAGGGCACCGGGCTGCACGACCACGGCGGCTCCGCCGGCGCCTTCGCCGTCGTCCGCGGCACCCTGCGCGAGCGCGTCGGCGCCCGGGAGGACGCCGCCGAGCTCACCACCGGCCGGGTGCGGCACTTCGGACCGCACCACGTGCACCAGGTGCTCAACGGCGGCGCGGAGGCCGCGGTCAGCGTGCACGTGTACACCCCGCGGCTGACCGTCATGAACACCTACCGCGTCGACCGGGGCGCGCTGCAGCGCACCGGCACCGAGCGGGCCGGCGTCGACTGGTGACCGGCCGCTGAGACACCGCCGGGCCGCACCGCTGAGCAGAGGCGGTGCGGCCCGGCGGTCCGCTCTCAGGCCGGCTGCGGCACCCGGTTGTCGAACAGCGCGATCGCGGCCGCGGTGTTGGAAGCGGGGACGAAGTAGTGCGAGTGCACCTTCGTCACCTGCTCGTTCATGGCACCGCGCATGATCAGCCACATGATCATCTCGATGCCCTCGGAGCCGGCCTCGCGGATGTAGTCCTGCCGGGAGAGCGCGGTCAGCTTGGCCGGGTCCTTCTCGATGGCCTCGAGGAACATGTGGTCGAAGTCGGGGTTGATGTAGCCCGCCCGCGCGCCGGCCAGCTGGTGGGACATGCCGCCGGTGCCGAGGATCGCCACCTTGACGTCCTTGGGGTAGCTGCGGATGGCCCGCCCCAGGGCCTGGCCCAGCGCGTAGCAGCGGGCCGCCGTCGGCTGCGGGTACTGGATGACGTTGACCAGCAGCGGGATCACCGGGCACGGCCAGGCGTCCCCGGGGTCCGGCGTCCACACCGACAGCGGGACGGTGAACCCGTGGTCGACCTCGAGCTCCTGGAAGACGGTGAGGTCGAAGCCGTCGTCGACCAGCTGCTCGAGCAGGTGCAGCGACAGCTCCGGATCGCCGACGACGTCGGGCACCGGGCGCTTGCCGAAGCCCTCGTCGGCCACGTCGTACCGCTCGGCGGTGCCGATGCCGAAGGTCGGGACGATGTCGAGGTCGATGCCGTTGGCGTGGTCGTTGTAGATCACGATGGCCACGTCCGGCTCGTGCTCGGCCAGCCACTCGCGGGCCGGCGCGTAGCCGTCGAACAGCGGCTTCCAGAGCGGGTCCTCGGTCTTGCCCCGGTCCATCGCCGCCCCGATCGAGGGGACGTGCGACGTCGCCAGGCCCCAGATCACCTCAGCCATCCCGCCGTCCTCCCGCACGCATCGCCGCCACGAACTCGTCTTCGGTCATGCCGCTGAACACACCACCGAGGTACTGCATCGACCGGCCGTCCATCATGGCCAGCTTGTACACGTAGAAGATGCTGCCGCCGAGGTCGATCATCGCCTGCCAGTCGCGGTCCAGCACAGCCTGCTTCTGCTCGGCGGTCAGCCGGAACTCGTCGCAGTAGGCGCCCTCGTCGGCGAGGAACCGCTCCCGGTTCTCCGCCGAGCGCAGGCTCATGAACAGCTTGTTCATGCGGAACCCGCGCCGGCTGGTCTGCCCGTCGAAGACCGGGGTCCCCGGCAGGTCGAACCGCCCGGCCGGCGTGTCAGAGCTCATCGGTGGACCTCCCGTTCCCGGCACCCGGTGCCGCGGCGTCATTCTCCTCGCCGCCCTGGTGCTCGTGGTCGTCCAGCCACTCCCACATGAGCCGCGGGTGCGGGCTGGACCAGGTGAGCCCGCACCAGCAGGTCCCGTGCATCTCGCCGTCGTACTGGCGGAAGGTGATGCGCAGCTCCCGGCCGGTGGACGTCGTCATCAGCGCTCCTGGGGGTGCTGGGCCAGCGCCTCGACGTGCACGTCGAGCCACGGCGACATGGGCAGGGACACCAGCGCGTCGTGCAGGGCGGCCGGGTCGGCCGCCTCGTACAGCCCGATGGTGGCGTTGCGGCCGGGCACCCGCCACAGCCGTTTGAGGATGCCCGCCTCCCGCAGCTCCATGGCACGGGCCCGCTCGGCGGACCGCAGCTCCTCCCGCCGCTCGGCGGGGGTCTCCGGAGGCAGGCGGTTCTCGGAGCGGACGAGGAACTCCACGGTGGTCTCCTGGGGGTCGGGGACGGCGGTCAGCGGGCGAGGTCGAGCAGGACGTCGGCGAGCGCCTTGGGGGCGGTGACCATCGCCTCGTGACCGGTGTCGAGCTCGTGCACCGGCCAGCCGCGTGCGCGGGCCCGCTCGGCCTGGGCCTGGAAGACCCGCATCCAGGTCACGCACTCGACGAACGCGGCCGGCACCGCGTCGGCGGCGCCGGTCAGGTCGAGCCGGTCGAGGTAGGTCTTCCACGGGTGCGGGGTGAGCTTCGGCGTCAGCCAGTCGACGTCGGCCTGCTCGGTCACGCCCAGCACCGACAGCTTGCGCACCGGCACCAGCCAGCCGAAGCCCTGCTCGGCCGCGGACTCCGCCCAGTGGTGCTCCACCTGCTCGGGCAGCAGGTCGCGCGCCGCCTCGCCGTCGTCGCCGACGAAGGCGTCGAGGTACACCCGCTTGGCGATCGCGTCGGGGCGCCGGTCGGCGACCGCGGTGACGATCTGCCCCGCGTAGCTGTGCCCGACCAGGACGACGTCGCGCAGGCCGAAGGTGTCGATCAGCCGGACCACGTCCTCGACGTGGGTGTCCAGCCCCACCAGCGGCGAGAGCAGGTGACTGCGCTCCGACAGCCCGGTCAGCGTCGGGGCGTGGACCTCGTGGCCGGCGCCGCGGAGCAGCGGGGCCACCCGGTCCCAGCACCAGCCGCCGTGCCAGGCCCCGTGGACCAGGACGAACGTGGTCATGCCTGGCCCGCCGGCTCCGGGGTCGGGGCGGCGGTCGCCGGGCGGGCGGGGCGCGCCGGCCGGGCCGGGGCCTCGCCGCGGGCGGCCGCCTCGGCCTTGGCCATCTTCTCCAGCAGCCGGCGGCCGCGGATGCCCGCGACGTCGGAGCGGATCGAGGACTCGACCATCCCCGGGTCGGTGGCGACCATCAGCTCCTGGATCTCCAGCGCGTCGACGTCCTCCTTCATGACCGCCAGCTGCTGCTTGAGCTGGAACTCCGACAGCTCGGCGTCGTCGATCTTGTAGTCCCGACCGAGGGCGAAGAAGTCGTGCGTGGTGGTCTCGGTCTCCGGCGTCATGCCGTAGATGACCTTCATGTGGAAGCCCTCGGGCTCCTCGGTGCCGGTCGGGGCGATCCGGATGTTGAGGATGAAGATGCCCGGCGCGTAGAAGTCGCCGTCCTGCCAGCGGTCGATGTTCGTGGTCACGCCCATCGAGGAGCGGTAGAACGGCGGGGCCTCGATGTCGACCATGTGCCGGATGAAGGACACCCGGTTGCCCTCGCCGATCACGTCGATCGGGGTGGCGGCGACCGCGGCGTTGCCGATCGAGGTCGGGTGCAGGAACGTCTCGTGGGTCAGGTCGAGCAGGTTCTCCACCAGCAGCACCTGGCGGGACTTCAGCCCGACCGAGCCGTGCACGTGGGTCCAGTTCTCGTCGGTCAGCCAGGACACGTCCGGGATGTCGGCCGGGTCGGCCTTCTCCGGGTCCCCGGGCCAGATCCACACGATGCCGTAGCGCTCGACCACCGGGAAGCGGTGCACCGTCGCGCCCTTGGGCAGGTCCGGCTGCTCGGCGACCCCGACGCACGCGCCGCCGGCGTCGATCTTGTAGCCGTGGTAGTTGCAGGTGATGACGTCGTCGTCCTCGAGCCGGCCCAGCGACAGCGGGTAACGGCGGTGCGGGCAGCGGTCCTCGATCGCGTTCACGCTGCCGTCGGACAGCCGGTAGAAGCAGACCGGCCGCCCGCAGATCCAGCGCTGCATGAGCGTCCGGCCGACCTCCTCGGTCCAGGCGCCGAGGTACCAGCCGTTCATGACGATGGGGTTGGCTGCCATCGGGGACTCCTTGAGATGTCTCGGGTGGATCGGGTTCAGGTGGGGTCGGGGGTCTCGTCGACGTAGGTGACGCCGAGCCGCTCGAGGGTGGGGGTGACCGAGCCCGGGCTGGCCTGCACGGTGCCCTGGGCGGACACCGCGCGTGACCAGGCCGGGAAGCGCATCGCGGTCAGCTCCGCCACATCGCGCACCCCGGCGTCCATGACCAGGCCCTGTACCCCGCGGGCAGCCAGCTGAGTGGCGAACAGCTCGCCGAACATGCCGTCGGTCGACGGCGAGGTGGTGGTGAGCGTGGTCCTGCGGACGATGACGTGCCGGCTCACCACAGCTGCTCCGCCGGGCGGGGACTCTCGGTCATCGGATGCGGACTCCAGGGTGCGGCGCGGGGCGGTGACATCGGCAGGTCTAGCACCGGGCGCTCGTCCCGGCAGCGGGACCACGGGGGACCGCACGTACGTCGACAGTAGGCAGCGGGCACCCCCGCCGGATCGGCGCGATGTCAGCTCCGTCACGGCCACCCGCGGCCGGTCGCCCTACGACAGATGTCCTGGTCAACAGCCCGGGCCACGGCGGGCGGCCGACGCCTCCCCGGGCACGCCGCGACCGCCGGGGCGGCCCGCTGGGGCCACCACGGCGGTCGAGGCCGGAGATCGCCGGCGGCGGTCAGCGCGCGAGCGAGGCGTACAGGGCCGTCTCGAACTCCAGGTGGCCGCCGAACGAGGTGGCGTCACCGAACGGGAGGATCTGGGTCGCCCAGAAACCGCCGTACCCGTTGGCCCGGTCCACCCAGTAGAAGAGGTTGGCCAGGCCGGCCCACCCCAGGGCGCCGGCCGGCCGGCCGGTCGGGGCCGGCTCGTCGTTGACCATGAACGGCAGCGACCACGACTTGGACAGCCCGGGGAAGAACTCCGCGTCGTTGGACAGCGACGGGATCACCCCCGGCAGCATCGTCACCTTGAGGTCCCCGAGGTGGTTCTGCACGGCCATCTCCACCGTCTCCGGCCGGAGCACGACGCCGTTCTCGCCTCGGCCGTCGTTGAGCCACATCCGGATGAAGCGCATGTAGTCCCCGACCGTGCCGTACAGCCCGTGACCACCCATGTGGGCCTCGGGCGGCTGCGGCAGCTCGAAGTCGTCCATCGGGCGCAGCGCCCCGTCGTCACCCCGCTCGTGCATCGTCGCCCGCCGCGCCCGCAGCCGGTCGTCGAGCTCGAAGGACGTGTCCCGGATGCCGAGGGGCTCGAAGATCCGCGCGGCGAAGACGTCGCCGAGGCGCTCACCGGTGACGCCCTCCACCACCTGGCCGGCCCAGTCGATGTTGCTGCCGTACTCCCACCGCTCCCCGGGGTCGAACAGCAGCGGGGTCCGAAGGCAGGCCTGGGTCGCGGTGATGATGCTGGGCTGGCCGTGCTCGGTGGCCAGCCGGTTGTAGTGCTCGTTGAAGAAGTCGTAGCCGAAGCCGGCGGTGTGGGTCAGCAGGTGCCGGGTCGTGATCTCCCGCTTGGGGTCGCGCAGCCGCGGCGAGCCGTCCGCGTCGAAGCCGTCGAGGACCTTGAGGTCGCCGATCCCGGGGGTGTAGGTGCGGGCGGGGGCGTCCAGGTCCACCCGGCCCTCCTCGACCAGTTGGAGCACGGCCGTCGCGGTGACGGCCTTGGTGGTCGAGAACAGCGCGAAGACGGTGTCGGTCGTCATGGCGTCGTCCCCGCCGAGGCGGCGGGCTCCGGCCGCCCCCTCGTAGACGTTGCCCTCCCGGTCGGTGGCGATGGCGACGACGCCGGCCACCGGGGCCTCCGCCCGGACGGCACGGTCGAGGATCGCGTCGGCCGCGTCCGCGAACGCCTTCGTGGTCTGTGTCGTCTGCGTCATCGCAGTCCTCCCAGAGGTGGTGGGGCGGTGCGGCGGAGATCCCGGCGCACGGAAGGGGGTCAGCGGATCTCGAAGCCCGGGTAGCCGGCGGCGGCCACCTCGTCGCACTTCTCCCGGTAGGTGCCCACGCCGCCGGTGTAGGACAGAACGCGCCGGGGCTTGCCCGGGACGTTCGCGCCGAGGTACCAGGACGACGTCCGGGAGATCAGGTTGGCGCCGGCCGTCTCGTCGTGGTGGGCGACCCAGGCGTCCTCGGTCTCCTTGATGGGCTCGATGACGGTCTTGTCCTCGGCCCGCAGGTGGCGGATCAGGTCACTGATCCACTCGGTCTGCTGCTGCAGGCAGGTCGTCATGTTGCACAGCGCGGCCGAGGGTGCGAGCGGGACGGCGGTGGTGAGCAGGTTCGGGTAACCGTGCACCATCAGGCCCATCGTGGTGCGGATGTCGCGGCCCCAGTCCTCGGTGAGGGAGCGGCCGCCGCGACCGCGGATGTCGATGCGGGTGAGCGCACCGGTTCCGGCGTCGAAGCCCGTCGCGAGGATCAGGACGTCCAGCTCGTACAGCGTGCCGTCGGCCAGCACGAGGCCCTCGGGGACGACGTGCGAGACGGCGTTGTCCCGGAGGCCGACCAGCTCGACGTTCGGCCGGTGGTAGACCTCGAGGTAGTCGGTCTCCAGCGGCACCCGGTGGGTGCCGAACCCGTAGTCGGCGGGGATCAGCACGTCGCACAGGTGCGGGTCGTCCCGGAGCCGCTCGCGCATCTTCGCGCGCACGAACTCCGAGACCTCCGCGTTGACGTCCTCGTCGAAGAACATCTCCGCGAACGAGGCCAGCCAGAGCTTCAGCGAGCCGTTGGCGTGGATGTCCTCCAGGTGCTCGCGCCGCTGCTCCGGGGTGAGGTCGGCCCAGGCGTGCTGCCACTCGTACTCGAAGCCGGTGAAGGTGCGGGGAAGGGTCTCGCGCAGCTCGGGGAAGCGCGCCTTGTAGGCGGCCACCTCCTCCGGCCCGAACTGCGGGTTCTTCATGGGCAGCACGTACTGGGGGGTGCGGGCGAAGACCGTCAGGTGCCCGACCCGGTCGGCGATCGTCTGGATCACCTGGATGCCGGTCGCCCCGATGCCCACCACGCCGACCCGCTTGCCGTCGAGATGGACGCCGTCGGCCGGCCAGCGTGAGGTGTGGACGACGGTGCCGCGGAAGGTGTCCTGCCCAGGGAATACGTCGGTGAGCGGTGCCGACAGCATGCCTGCGCAGGTGACGAGGAACTGCGTGTCGATCGTCTCGCCGCGGTCGGTGATGACCGTCCACCGCTCCCTGTCCTCGTCGAACCGGGCGCCGGTGACGGTGGTGGAGAACTGGATGTCGCGGCGCAGGTCGAGGCGATCGGCGACGTAGTGCATCCACCGCTCGATCTCGGGCTGGTCGGGGAACCGCTGGCTCCAGCTCCAGCCCTCGTACAGCTCCTCCGAGAACAGGTACTGGTAGATGTAGGCCTCGGAGTCGAACCGGGCCCCGGGATAGCGGTTCCAGAACCACGTCCCGCCGACGTCGGCCGCCGCGTCGTAGGCACGCACCCGCAGCCCCTGCTCGCGCAACTGGTGGAGCTGGTACAGACCGGCCACGCCGGTGCCGATCACCAGGGCGTCGAGCTCGCGGGTCGCCGATCCGCCGTCGGCCTCGGCCGTCGCCGCTGCTGCGACTGTCATCAGATGCCCTACCCTTCGCTGTGTCCTGGATCACTCCAGGGCTCATCGTCAGGGCTGACCCACCTGGGCCGGCCGTCCCAGTTTGGGACAGTCCTCGGCACGCCCCCGCCGGTGATCACCAGGACGCATCCGGCAACGGGGCCCGGCGAGCGACCTCGCGGAGGTGCCGATGGAGGCAGGCCAGCAGGACCGGTTGCGCGTCGCGGCCGCCGCTCGGGCCGAGTTCCTCGAGCACGGCGGAGCCGGGGCAGCCGGTGTGCGGGACCTGGTCGCGGCCTCCTGGCGGCGCAGCAGGGACGCCGGCGTCGACGCCGACGAGTACCGGATCACCCACCACGAGGACGTCGACCTGGACTCCCGGCTCGTTCGGTGCGCCCGCCCGGTCATCGGACGGCTGGCCGACGAGATGGTCGACGTCCCCCTCACCATCGCGCTGTCGGACGCCCATGCGCGGATCGTGCACCGGCTGGACTGCTCGACGTCCGTCGGCCGGCTGCTCGACCGGGTGGACTTCACCGCCGGGTTCGACTTCGGCGAACGCGGTGTCGGGACCAACGGGATCGGGACCGTGTTCGAGACCGGATCGTCGGTCGCCGTCGTGGGGGCTGAGCACTTCACCGAGGCCCTCGTGAAGTTCGCGTGCACCGGTGCCCCGATCCTCGACCCGGTGACCGGCCGGGTCGAGGGGGTCCTGGACGTCAGCTCGCTCGCCGAGAGCTGGGACCCCCTGGTGCACACGCTGGTCCGGCGCGCCGCCGCCGACATCGGCCAGAACCTTCTGCACGACCGCACGCGGGCCACACAGGCCCTGTTCGAGACGTTCGTCAAGGCCGATGCCCGCCCGCGGCAGGCCGTCATGGCCGTGGGCGACTCGCTCATGGTCAACCGGCGCGCCCAGCAGCTGTTCGCACCCGCCGAGCAGTTCGCGATCCACCAGCACGCGCTGTTCCTCATGAGCCGGCGGGACCGGGTCTCGGAGTCCTTCGCCCTCGACTCCGGTCGCACGGTGCGGTTGCGCGCGACCCGCATCGTCGCCGGGGACGAGGTCGCCGGCATCGTGCTGCTGCTCGACGACGAGCCCACCGGGCAGCGGCCCGACGTCCCGACGCAGCGCGGGCGGGCAGCACCGTCGACCGCCCGCGATCAGCAGGCCCCGCGCGCCCGCGGCCTTGCCCGTCCGCCGGCCGCCCCGGTGTCCGACGGCCGGTCGCCGGGGTGGATAGGCGCGTGCGCGCAGATCACGGCGGGCCTCGAGCGCGAGGACCGCATCCTCGTCATGGGCGAGGCGGGAACTGGCAAACGCACCCTCGTCGCAGAGCTGTTCGGCCGTGCCCACCCGTCGGGACGCCTCGTGACCGGCCCGGCCGACCAGGTCGTGCGCGATGCCGAGGAGGTGCTCGCCGACGCGGAGGCCGTCCCCACCCTCCTCGTCCTGGCCGGCATCGACCGCGTCGGTGCCGACGGGATCGACCGGCTACGCACGTTCCTCACGTCCGTGGACCGCGGGCGGCGCCTCGTCGCCGCGACGCTGAGCGATGCGAACGTCGGCGCGGACCTGCCCTTCCAGGCGGTGCTCGGCCTCTTCGAGCAGGCGGTGACGCTGCCGCCGCTGCGCTTTCGCACCGACGACCTCCCCCTGGTCGTCGCCCGGCTGCTCTCGGAACTCGCGCCCGGCCGCCGGGTGCGGCTCCTGCCCGAGACGAACCGGCTGATCAGCCGCTACTCGTGGCCGCGCAACGTGACGCAGCTGCGCGAGGCGCTGTACCTCGCGCTCCTGACCCGGCCGGTGGGGGACATCCGGCCGGAGGACCTGCCCGCGTACTGCCGCACGGCCGGCACCCGCACGCCGACCCCGATCGAGGCCGCGGAGCGCGACGCGATCGTCCGGGCCCTGCAGCAGTGCGGCGGCAACCGCGTTCACGCGGCCGCCGCCCTCGGGATGGCGCGCAGCTCCCTCTACCGGAAGATCAAGTCGTACGGCATCACCGACGCCTGACCCCCCTTCGAACTCTCCGCCGTGGTCGGTTTCCGCGGAAACCGCCGGGAGGTCCGCCGTCGGTTACCGCGGAAACCGCCGGGAGGTCCGTCAGGCCGGGGGCGTGATGAGCCCCTCGCGGATGGCCAGGAGCGCCGCCTGGGTGCGGCTGGACAGCTGCAGCTTGCTCAGCACGTTGCTCACGTGGGTGCGGGCGGTGCGCTCGCTGATGACGAGCGTGTCGGCGATGTCGCGGTTGGAGTGCCCCTGGGCGACCAGCGCGAGGATCTCCCGCTCCCGCGCGGTCAGCGAGGTGAGGCCGGCCTGCGGCGCGGCCATCCGGCGGGCCAACTGCCGGGCGACCGCGGAGTCCAGGTGCACCTCGCCGGCGGCGGCCGCGGTGATGGCCCGGGCGACCTCGGCGGGGTCGGCGTCCTTGAGCACGTAGCCGGCGGCGCCGGCCGCCAGTGCGGCGTGCACCCGCTCCACCTCGCCGAAGCTGGTGAGGACGACGACCTTCGTGCCGGGGTGGTCGCGGACGATCGCCCCGGTGGCGGCGACGCCGTCCATCCGGGGCATCTGCAGGTCCATGAGGACGACGTCGGGCATCCGCTGGCCGGTGGTCCGCCACTGGTGCAGCAGGTCGACCGCCTGCTGGCCGTCGCCGGCCTCGCCCAGCACGGTGAGCTCCGGGATGCTCGCCACGTAGGCCTGTACCCCTCGCCGGACGATCGCGTGGTCGTCGACCAGCAGCACGCCGATCGTCGCCGGTGCGGGGTCGGTGCTCATCGGTCGGCCTCCCTCGTCGCCTCGCCGCCCGGCGCGGGCAACGTCACCGCGACCCGCCAGCCACCCTCCGGGCGGGCACCGGCCGCCAGCCGGCCGCCCCAGCGCTCGCTCCGCTCGCGCATCGACACCAGCCCCAGGCTCGCCCGCGGCACGCCGTCGCCGGCCTCCGGCTCGTCCGCCGCCGCGTCCGGTGCGGCGCCGGAGCCGTCGTCGGTGACCTCGACGCACAGCCCGCCGCCGGCCGACCGCCCGATGAGGATGTCGGCCCGGGTGGCGTTGGCGTGCTTGACCACGTTGTGCAGCGCCTCCTGGACGATCCGGTAGAGGTCCTCCTGGACGTCGACGTCCGCGTCGAGCTCGAGGCCGTCGGGGGCGTGCACCTCCACCAGCAGACCCGTCCGTGCCTCGACGCTCGCCGCGTGCGACCGCACCGCCTCGACCAGCCCGTTCTCCGCGAGGTCCAGCGGCCGCAGCTCGAACACCAGGCCGCGCAGGTCGGCCAGCGCGCTGGCGGAGAGCTGGGCCAGCTCCTCCGCGCCGCTGCGCACCGCCTCGGGGTCGGCACCGGCCCCGCCGAGGTGCGCGCGCAGGGCCTCGGCCTGCATCCGCATCGAGAACACCTGCTGGACGACGGAGTCGTGCAGGTCACGGGCCAGCCGGCGGCGCTCGTCGGACTGGGCCCGGGACCGGGTGGAGGCGAGCAGCGCCGCGGTCTCGATCGCCACCGCGGCGGAGTCGGCCATGGCCTCGAGGAACGCCAGCGAGCCGGGTCCGGGGTCCTCCCCCGGCAGGTAGTAGGCGTTGATGACGCCGAGGCCGCGGCCACGGACCACCAGCGGCATGGAGACGAAGCTGTCCCAGTCGGGGACGTCCATCACCTCGTGCAGCGGCGCCCACCGCGGATCGCTCATGATCACCGGCTTGCGGTGCAGGCTGACGATCGGCTCCCGGCGGTCGAGTGCCTCCATGAACAGGACCTGCGCACCGAGCTGGCGGCACAGCGCCAGCTTCTCCGGGAAGTCGACAGCGTCGCCGAAGCCGGCCATGCCGAGCAGCCGGAGGTCCTCCCGAGGGTCCTCGAGCGCGAGGATCTGGACGGCGGCGATGCCGGCGGTCATGGCGATCTCGCGGGCCACCGCGTCGAGGGTTGCCCGCAGCGACCAGGCGTCGGCCACGCTGGCGGCCGCCCGGGTGATCGCGGTGAGCCGCTGCTGCTGGCGCACGGTGTCGGTGACGTCGCTGAACCACACCGCCCAGCGGCCGGGGGCGACCGGCAGCAGGCGGTACTCGAGGTCCCGGCGGCCGCCACCGGGCGTCGACCAGCCGGTCCGCCGCAGGTCGGCCCCGTCGGGGTCGTGTCCGGCCGGGTCGACGGGCAGCCGGGCACCGAGGAGATCGGCCGCCGGTGAGCCGAGGATCTGCGCGGCCGCGGCGTTGAGTCCCAGCACCCGGCCGTCGTCGTCGACCAGGGCCAGTCCGTCGGCGGAGACCTCGACCAGCGCGCGCAGCACAGGGTCCTCGCCCGTCCCCGGTGGCCACGCCGCGCCGGCCCTGGCTCCTCCCTCGCTGCGCACCTCAGCCTCGTCCCGACGTTCCCACCGCGCGCCCCGGCCGGGTGCGACCGCGAGCACGCTACCCCGCTGGTCCCCCGGCAGGACGACGGCGCCGGCCGGGACCCTGCGGTCCCGGCCGGCGCCGTCGGTGGTGCGGGAGGTGCGGCTCAGCCGGCGGTCACGGCCGACGTGCCCAGCCGGTCGGCGTCGGACTGCTCCCGCTCGGGCACCACGCGGATGCCGAGGACGGCCAGCAGGCTGACCAGCGAGAGCACCGCCACGTAGATCGCGATCGGCGTCGAGGACTCGTAGGCGCCGTAGAGCGCGGTGGCGGCGATCGGGGTGACCGCGCCGCCGATCATGCCGCCGAGCTGGTAGGCGATCGAGATGCCGCTGTAGCGCGTCTTCACCTCGAAGATCTCGGTGAACAGACCGCCCTGCGCGCCGGCCATGATCCCCTGCACGAACGCGGCGACGACGAACGCGAGCAGCGCCGCGGCGGCGTTGCCGGTGTTGACCAGCGCGAACATGGGCAGCGGCCAGAGCACCGCGGTGAGCGCACCGATCGCGAACACCGGCTTGGAACCGAACCGGTCGGACAGCAGGGCGGCCACGACGATCGTGCCGATCCAGACCGCGGTCGAGCCGAGGATCAGCCACAGCAGCGTCGTCCGGTCGAAGCCGACGACCGTGGTGCCGTAGGTGAGCATGTAGACGATCACCGTGTACCCCACCGCGGGCGGGGCGATCGAGGCCAGGCTGGCCAGGACGAGCGTGCGCGGCTGCCGCTTGAGCAGCTCGGCCACCGGGATCTTGATGACCTGCTTCTTCTCCTTGACCTCCTGGAACTCGGGGGCGTCCTGCAGCTTGCTGCGGACGAAGAAGCCGACGAGGACCAGCACGATGCTGATGAGGAACGGGATCCGCCACCCCCAGGCCAGGAAGTCCTCGTTGTCCATGCCCGAGACGGCGAGGAAGGCCAGGTTGGAGGTCAGGACGCCGACCGGGACGCCGAACTGGGCGAAGCTGCCGTAGACCGCGCGCCGGCGGGGGCTGGCGTGCTCGGTGGCGATGAGCACCGCGCCGCCCCACTCGCCGCCGACGCCGAAGCCCTGGATCAGCCGCAGCGCGACCAGCAGCAGCGGGGCGCCGACGCCGATCGCGGCGTAGGTCGGAAGGACACCGATGAGGAAGGTCGACCCGCCGGTGAGCAGCAGGGTGAGCACGAGCATCGACTTGCGGCCGATCCGGTCACCGAAGTGGCCGATGACCGCGGCGCCGAGCGGGCGGGCGATGAAGCCGACGGCGAAGGTGGCGAACGCGGCGATGGTGCCCGCGGTCGGGTCGAACTCGGGGTAGAAGACGGTGCCGAACACCAGCGCTGCGGCGGTGCCGAAGATGTAGTAGTCGTACCACTCGATCGACGTGCCGACGAAGCTGGCCGCGAAGATGCCCTTCTTCGACGGGCCGGCCTTCGCGGGCGCAGTGGTGGTGGATCTGGCCACGGGTGAGCTCCTCTGGACGCCTGTGGGCACATGGGTGTGGAACCGGGTCGTGACTCCGGTTGCACAGCTCTCCAGATGGAAGCCGGTCGGGCCCGGGAAGTCCTGAGCCCGCCGACCCGCTTCCGTTCGGTCGTCGCGGCGAGGCCGGCTACGTCATGCGTCGCAGCCGGCCGCCCCACCTGCAGCGACGCCGCCCGAGGGCAGAAGTGGCCATCTCTGCCCTCCGGGGGGCGGTCAGCCGAGGGTGCGGGTCTCGGCCGTGATCGGCACCTCGATCAGGCGCGGCCCCTCCGCCTTGCCGGCGGCGGACAGCTCCTCGGACAGCTCCTCGGCCGACGCCACCGCGCGGGCCGGCAGGCCGTAGCCCTCCGCGATCGTCACGGCGTCCAGGCCCGGCAGCTCCAGCCCGGGGATCTTCGACACGCCCAGCTGGCCCACGAACGAGGCGAGCGCCCCGTAGACGCCGTTGCGCAGGACGACGAAGGTCACCGGCAGCTGGTGCTGCACCGCCGTCCAGACCGCCTGGACGCCGTACTGGAAGGCGCCGTCGCCGAGGACGGCGACCACCGGGCGGGCGGGGTCGGCCAGCGCGGCACCCACCGCAGCGGGAACGCCGAAGCCCAGGCCGCCGGCGGCCGGGAACAACAGCCCGCGCGGGGTGGCGAGGTCCAGGTGCGACCAGAACTGCGCCGTGTTCGCGGTCGACTCGTTGACGAACCGGGTGTGCCCCGGAACCGACCGGCTGAGCAGGCCGAGCACGGCGTCCGCGGTGAACGGCGCCGCTCCCGGCTCGGCGGCGACCGCCCGCTCCGGCGCCGGGCGCTCCGGCCGCGGCGGCAGGTCGGCCAGCCCGGTCAGCAACTGGCCGGCGACGGTGGCGACGTCGGCGACGATCGCGTCGCCGAACGCGGCCCGGGCGGCCGTGCCGGGGTCGCTGCCGACGGCGACCAGCTCGGCACCCTCGGGCAGCCACGGGCCGGGCACGTAGACGTGGTAGCGGAACACCGGCGCGCCGAGCACGAGGACCAGGTCGGCGCCGTCCAGGTGCGCGGCGACGCCGGCGATGCTCGGCGGCAGCAGGCCCTGCCACAGCGGGTGGCGCGTCGGGAAGGGGCACCGCGGCGCCGAGGGGGCCGTCCACACCGGCGCCTGCAGCCGCTCGGCCAGCGCCACCACCCGGGGGAAGGCGCGCTCGTCGTCGACCTCGGGGCCCACGACCAGCACCGGGTTGCGGGCGGCGGCCAGCCGGCCGGCCAGCTCCGCGAGCAGCTCGTCGTCGAGGCCGCCGGCCCGGCGCACCCGGCGGCCGCCGAGATGGGCGACCTCGACCGGGTCCACCGGCTGCGCCCAGTCGTCGAGCGGGAGGGAGACGAAGACCGGACCGGTCGGCGGCAGCGTGGCCAGGTGGTGGGCCTCGGACAGGGCCCGGGGGACGTCCTGGGCGCGGGTCGGCTCGAACGACCACTTGACCTGCGGCTCGGGGACGCGGGTCATGGCCGGCTCGCCGAGCATCGACCCCAGGCCGACCATCGGGCGGGCCTGCTGGCCGGCGGTCACCACCAGCGGCGTCCCGCAGGCCTTGGCGTTGGCCAGGTTGCCCATGGCGTTGCCCAGGCCGGCGGCGGAGTGCAGGTTCACCAGCGCCGGGCGGCCGGTGGCCTGGGCGTACCCGTCGGCCATGCCCAGCACCGCGCCCTCGTGCAGGCCGAGCACGTAGCGGAAGTCGTCGGGGAACCCGTCGAGGAAGGGCAGCTCGTTGGACCCCGGGTTGCCGAACACGGTGGTCAGGCCCCAGGTCCGGAGCAGGTCGAAGGTGGTCTCGCGCACGGTGGGCACGGCGTCGTCCTCCTGGCGGTGTGCGGGCCGGTGCCGCCGACGCTAGCCCCCGGACACCGGCGCCCGCCGCGTACGTCGGATGTCGCGCCCCGGGGCTCCGCCACGGCGGGTCCCGGTGCCGTCGGAGGGCCCGGGCGGACCCGGTCCCCCGGCCCTACCGTGACCTCCAGCACCCGCGCGCGAGCACGCCGCAGGCCCCTGTACCGACGGGAGAGCAGGACGCATGGTGTCCCCCGACCAGCTGCCGGGGATCCGGACCGGGCTGTTCCGGACCGCCGACCCGCACCGTGCCGCCGCGGTCGCGGCGCGGCTGCGCACCGGGTACACCTTCGTCAACGGCCACGGCGCCGCCCAGCTCGACGAGCGCGCGCCGTTCGGCGGGTTCGATGGGCTTCCCCGCGGAAGGACCGTCCAGGGGGTGGGCGGCGGGTTCCCCGCCGGCTCTCCCACCTCCTGGAAGCACCAGTTGACCGTCCGCGCCGGCAGCGGCCACCGTGCCGGCGTCCACTCGACGACGAGGAGAAGGACCCCATGGCGAACAACCGCGGCGTGACCTACCAGGGCCCGGGCAAGGTCGAGATCACCGACCTCGACTACCCGGAGCTCGTGCTCAAGGACGGCCCCGGGGTGCACCCGGACAACGTCGGCCGTCAGGTGCCGCACGGCGCCATCCTGAAGGTGCTGACCACCAACATCTGCGGCAGCGACCAGCACATGGTCCGCGGCCGCACCACCGCGCCGCACGGCCTGGTGCTCGGCCACGAGATCCTCGGCGAGGTCGTGGAGACCGGGCCGGGCGTGGAGTTCATCACGACCGGCGACGTCTGCTCGGTGCCGTTCAACATCTCCTGCGGCCGCTGCCGCAACTGCAAGGAGGGCAAGACCGGCATCTGCCTGAACGTCAACCCCGACCGCCCCGGCTCGGCCTACGGCTACGTCGACATGGGCGGCTGGCAGGGCGGCCAGGCGGAGTACGTGATGGTCCCCTACGCCGACTGGAACCTGCTGCGCTTCCCCGACCGGGACCAGGCGATCGAGAAGATCCTCGACCTGACCATGCTGTCGGACATCTTCCCGACCGGGTACCACGGCGCCTACACCGCCGGGGTCACCACCGGCTCGACGGTCTACGTCGCCGGGGCCGGCCCGGTCGGCCTGGCCGCGGCGGTCTCCGCGCAGCTGCTCGGCGCGGCGGTGGTCATCGTCGCCGACCTCAACGAGGACCGGCTGGCCGCGGCCCGCGCCTTCGGCTGCGAGACCGTCGACGTCTCCAAGGGCGACCCCAAGGACCAGATCGAGCAGATCCTCGGCGTCCCCGAGGTCGACGCCGGCGTCGACGCCGTCGGCTTCGAGGCCCGCGGGCACGGCGACGGCGCGCAGCAGGAGGCGCCGGCGACGGTGCTCAACTCGCTCATGGAGATCACCGCGGCCGGCGGCTCGCTCGGCATCCCCGGTCTCTACGTGACCGGCGACCCGGGCGGCATCGACGAGGCCGCCAAGGTCGGCGCGCTGTCGATCTCGCTGGGCACCGGCTGGGCCAAGTCGCTGTCGTTCACCACCGGCCAGTGCCCGGTGATGCGCTACAACCGGCAGCTGATGATGGCGATCCTGCACGACAAGGTGCAGATCGCGAAGGCGGTCAACGCCGCGGTGATCTCGCTCGACGACGCCCCGCGCGGCTACGCGGAGTTCGACTCCGGCGTCGCCAAGAAGTACGTCATCGACCCGCACAACGTCACCGGCAAGGCCGCCGCCTGAGTACGCAGGACGCGGCGACGGACGCCGGCGACCCGGGTCCCGGGTCGCCGGCGTCCGCGCGCCCGGGCGCCGGCGCGCCGGGCGCCTCCCGGGTGCTCGTGCCGGTGCTCGTGCCGGTGCTCGTCCTCGTCGCCACCGTCGTCGCGGTCACGAGCAGCGTCGGTGCCCCGCTCATCCCGGCCGTCGCCGAGCTGTACGACGTGCCGCTGCACGTGGCCCAGTGGTCGCTCACCATGCCGCTGCTGGTCGGCGCGGTCGCCACGCCGGTGCTCGGCCGGCTCGGCGACGGGTCGCACCGCCGGGCCATCGCCCTCACCGCCCTCGGACTGGTGGTGCTCGGCGGCGTGCTCACCGCGCTGCCGCTGTCCCTCGGCTGGTTCCTGGCCGGCCGCGGGCTGCAGGGCTTCGGGCTCGGGCTCATGCCCCTGCTCATCGCCACCGCGCGCGAGGCCCTGCCGCCGGCCCGGTCCCGCCGGACCATCGCCGCGCTGTCGATCACCGTCGTCTCGGGCGTGGGCCTCGGGTACCCGGTCGCCGGGGCGCTGGCCACCTACGGCGGCCCCGGCGCCGCCTTCTGGACGGCGACGGCCATCTGCGCCGGCGCGCTCGTCGCCGCCGCCCTCGTGCTGCCGCCGGCCGCGCCGGCCCCGGCGCGCCGGTTCGACCTGCCCGGCGCCCTCCTGCTCGGCGGTGGCCTCGCCGGCGCCCTCCTCACCCTCAGCGAGGGTGAGGGCTGGGGCTGGACCTCGCCCCCGGTGCTGCTGCTGAGCGCGGCGTCGGTCCTGCTGCTGGCCGCCTGGGTGGTGGTCGCGCTGCGGGTCCGCGCGCCGCTCATCGACCTCCGGCTGGCCCGCGGCCGGCTGCCGGCCGCCGGCCACGGCGCGGTGCTGCTGGTCAGCCTGGCCAACTACCTGATGCTCGGCTCGGTGCCGATCCTCGCCCAGACCCCCGAGGACAGCGGCTACGGCTTCGGGGCCTCCGGGCTGGTCGCCGGCCTGCTGCTGCTGCCGTTCTCGATGGCCGGCATGCTCGCCGGGCCCCTCTCCCGGCGGCTGGGCGAGCGCGTCCGGCCCCGGGTGGTGCTCTCGACCGGCGCGCTCCTGATGGCCGCGTCCCAGGCCATGTTCGCGCTGTACCGCGGCGAGCTCTGGGTGCTGTTCATCATCACCGCGGTCGCCGGGCTGGGGGTCAGCACGGTGTTCGCCGCGGCCGCGGGGCTGGTCGTCTCCGCCGTCCCGCCCTCGGAGACCGGCAGCGCCATGGCGCTGAACCAGGTGCTGCGCTACGCGGGCTTCTCGGTGGGCAGCGCGTCGACCGCGACGGTCCTCGCCGTGGCGACGCCGGCCGGGGGGGACCTGCCCGCCGGCGTCGCCTACACCGTCATCGGGCTCATCGGCACCTGCGCCGCGGTCCTCGCGGCGCTGGTCGCCTGGTTCCTCGCCGGCCGGACCGCGGCTCAGCCGCCGAGCGTCGCGCCCCGCCCCAGCGGCGACACCGTCCGGGCGTAGACGTCCAGCCACCCGCAGCCGCTCGGGGCGCGCAGCGGCGGCAGCTCGGCCCGGCGCCGGTCGAGCTCCTCGGCCGGCACGTCCAGGTCGAGGGTGCGCGCGTCGACGTCGACGGAGATGACGTCGCCGTCGCGGACCAGGCCCAGCGGCCCACCGACGGCGCCCTCGGGGCTCACCTCGGCGACGACGAGACCCTTGTTGACCAGCCCCGACATCTGCCCGTCGGTGACCACGACGACCTGGTCGCCGAGCCCGGCCCCGTCGAGGGCGAAGATGAACGCCGAGGTCAGCGCCATGCCCGGCGAGCCGCGCAGGCCGAGCCCGCTGAGCACGACGACGTCGCCGGCCTGCACCTGGCCGCCGCGGATGCCGGCCAGCCCCGCGTCGCGGGAGGAGAAGACCTTCGCCGGGCCGGTGAAGCGGTGCAGCCCGTCGTCGGCGACGGTGCGCTTGACCACCGCCCCCTCCGGCGCCAGCGAGCCGCGGACGATCGTGATGCCGGGGTGGGTGGCCAGCGGGTCGTCGACCGGCCGGATGACGTCGGCGTCGCCGACGGTCACCCCGCCGAGCACCTCGCCCATCGTGCGGCCGTCGACGGTCGGCTGGTCGAGGTCCAGCAGCGGCCGCAGCTGGTACAGCAGTGCCTGCGCGCCGCCGGCGGCCTCGAACTCGTCGATCCGGCGCTCGCCGTTGGGCTTGACCCCGGTCAGCAGCGGCACCCGCGGCGCGAGCTCCTCGAACAGCGCGAGGACGTCGACGTCGCAGCCGGCCTCGACGGCGATCGCCTGCAGGTGCTTGACGCAGTTGACCGACCCGCTGATCGCCAGCACCGCGGTCACCGCGTTGCGGAAGGCGCCCCGGGTGAGGATCTGGCGCGGCCGGAGGTCCTCGCGCACCAGGTCCACGATCCGCCGGCCGGCCCGCTCGGCGTCGGCGAACATCTTGTCGCTCAGCGCCAGCACCGGCGTGCTGCCGGGCATCGCCATGCCCAGGGCCTCCGTGGCGATGTGCATGGAGTTCGCCGTCCCCATGCCGGCGCAGACGCCGGGGCCGCTGACGGCCACCGAGGCCATCTCGGCGAGCTCCTCCACGGTCATCGCGCCGGTGGCGACGTGGCCGGCGTAGAGGAAGACGTCCTCGAAGTCGACGTGCTCGCCCCGGTAGACGCCGGAGGGCTGGTAGCCGCAGCCGACGACGATCGTCGGGAGGTCCAGGCGGCCGGCGGCCATGAGCTGGCCGGGCGTGGTCTTGTCGCAGGAGGCGAGGGTGACCATGCCGTCGAGCTGGGCGCCCTCGACGGCGACCTCGATGTCGCTGGCGATGAGGTCCCGGGTGGGCAGGATGTAGCGGCCCTGCGCCCCGGCGCTGGTGATGGCGTCGCTGGGCGCAGCGGTGCGCACCTCGAAGGGCACCCCGCCGGCCGCCCGGATCGCCGCCATCAGCGGCGGGACGACGTCGTCGAGGTGGCTGAAGCAGCTGGCCAGCTTCGACGAGCTGTTGACGATGGCGATCTTCGGCTTCTCCATGTCCTCGTCGGTGAGCCCGAGCGCGGTCCACTGCGCCCGGCGCATCGCCCACGGGGTGCCGCCGACCGGGAAGTTGCTGCGCAGCTGCGCCATCACTCCTCCCCGCGGCCCAGGAAGGCGCCGGCCCGCTCCAGCCGGCGCTGCAGCTCGGGCACCGGCACGTCGCGGACGGCCAGCCCGCCGGCGAGGGCCAGGTCGGCGGCGGTGCCGACGGCCTCCCCCATCGCGAAGCAGGGCCCGGTGACCCGCGCCGAGGACTGCCCGCCCTGCGTCATCGAGGCGCACCGCCCGGCGACGAAGAGGTTGTCGACCCCCTGCGGCACGACCATCCGGTAGGGCAGCTGGTTGTAGCCGCGCGAGTCCTCGCCCCGCTGCCAGCGGAACTCGACGGTGCCGGCCACGTGCGCCTCCACCGGCCAGCCGTTGACGCCGATCGTGTCGGGGAAGTCCGCGCAGTCCAGCACGTCGTCCTCGGTGAGC
This sequence comes from Geodermatophilus sp. CPCC 205761, assembly GCF_051383655.1. Taxonomy (NCBI): domain Bacteria; kingdom Bacillati; phylum Actinomycetota; class Actinomycetes; order Geodermatophilales; family Geodermatophilaceae; genus Geodermatophilus; species Geodermatophilus sp. CPCC 205761. The sequence continues at coordinate 27,482 of NZ_JALPKQ010000028.1, read as the reverse complement.
CGGTACTCGCCGAACACCCGCCGGGTCTCGCGGATCCCGACCTGGGGGGCGAGGTCGACGATGTAGGAGTTCTCGAAGCCCGGCGTCCGGTGCTTGATGAAGTCGAAGGCGTCGAAGGCCTGCCGGCGGCCCTGCAGCTCCCCGTGGGTCAGCTGGTCGACGTCGGTGCCGTCGACGGCGCTGCCGTCGGGGTTGGACAGCTGGGTGAGGTTGGCCCGCCACTCCAGCGGGTTGCGCTGCGGCCGGACGATCGGCTTCTTGCGCGGGAAGGTGTGCGTGCCGGCCGCCTCCGCCTCGTTCATCAGCCGCTCGACGGTGCGCCACGGCGCGTCCCCGGCCGCGGCGACGTCGACGCCGTTGATCCGGAACATCAGCGACGGGTAGAGCAGGTGCGGCGCCTTCTCGAACGGCACGCCGGCCCAGGCGGCGACGTCGGCGTCCCCCGAGGCGTCGACGATGACCCGCCCGCGGACGGCGGCCCGCCCGGACTTGGACTCGATGAGGACGGCGTCGATCGTCGCGTCGTCGGCCATGACCACGCCCACGGCGACGGCGTGGAAGAGCAGCCGGGCGCCGGAGCCGGTGACCAGCTCGTCGGCGGCCAGCTTGTAGCTGGAGATGTCGAAGGCCTGGGCGAGGATGCCGTCGTTGATGGTGAGGTGCGGCTCGTTGAGCCCGTCGAGCTTGACCAGCCGCTCGAGCAGCTCGTCGGCCAGGCCGTGGATGACCTGCCGGTGCTCGCCGCGCACCTTGGCGTGCAGCCCGCAGAACGTGGACAGCCCGCCCATCGTGCCGGCGCCGCCGAGGAAGCCGTAGCGCTCGAGCAGGATCGTGGAGCGCCCCGTCCGGGCGGCGGCGGTGGCGGCCATGATCCCGGCCGGTCCCCCGCCGACGACCACGACGTCGAACTCCCCGTAGACGGGGGTGTCGCGGGCCGGCTCGTGCACGGTGGTCATCGGCTGTCCTCCTGGGTGGGTGCGTCCTGGACGCGGGCGATCGCCGGCTGCCCGCCGCGCGGGCCGAAGGTCTCGGCCACGGCGGAGACGCCGGCGTTGTGCGCGCCGGCGACGGTCACCAGCAGCGCCTCGGGCGAGTTGAGCACCGGGACGAGGTCCTGCCCGGTCGAGGACGCGGTGTCCGGCACCGCGTCGGGGTGGGCGGCCGGCAGCCGCCAGCGCGTCTCCCGCGAGACGGCGTCCTTGCCGACCTCGGCCAGCCGCTCGCGGGTGTTCACCGCGTGCTCGAACACGAACTGTCGGACGTCGGCCTTCGACCAGCCGGCCGCCGCGAACAGGTGCGCGTGCTCGGGACCGAGCACCAGGCAGCCGCTGATCGTCTCGTGCACCAGGGCGCCGGTGCGGGCCAGCGTGCCGGCGAGATCGCGGCCGAGCTGCTCGGGGTCGGTGGTGTGCCGGGCCTCGAGGTGGACCACCGAGCGGACCAGCATCGAGGTCACCGTGCTGTCGCCCGCCGCGAACCCGTGGTCGGCCGGGAACGGCGCCCAGGGGCTGTCCTCCTCGTTCTCCGCGATGCAGCAGGTGTACTTGGCCGGCGTGCCCTGGGTGGCCTGGTCGAGCTGGTGCGGGTGCAGACCGAAGACGTTGATCGCGGTCAGCCGGACGGCCCGGCCGATCGTGGCGTTGGCCCGGAACCCGGAGCCGAAGACGTTGCCGCGGCTGTTGAGCCCGATCCGCTCCCGGACCGGCCCGTTGACCAGCAGCAGCGGCGCGGTGCCGGTGGTGCTCTGCCAGATCCCCTTGCCGGCGTAGCCCTCGGCGGTCAGGGCGTCCCAGGCGGCGAGGACCACCGGGAAGTACTCGGGCAGGCAGCCGGCCATGGCCGCGTTGACGGCGGCCGAGCGGACCGTGCAGACCCGGTCGAGGTGCGGCATCCGGAACACGACGTCGCCCGGCGCGCGGGAGGTCCGGGCCAGGAACTCCGCCAGGTAGGAGTCGGTCACCGGCATCACCGGCAGCCCGTCGGTCCACCCCTGGCGGGCGTAGTACTCCATGACGCGGCGCAGCGTCTCCATGTCCACCCGGGGACGGCCGTCGGCGTCGGTGTCCCCCGCCGGGACGCCGGCGTCCCTCGTCTCCAGCTGACTGCTCACGGGCTCCTCCTGGGGGCCGGGCCTTGCGTGCGGCATGCGAACGACTGCGCACTTGCCGCACAGACCGTACCCGGGCCGCCCGGCCGGGTCGAGGCCGGTGTGGCGTGGGTCACGGTCGGGTCACGCTCTCGGCCGATCGGGGCGGCGGCGTTGACACCGCCGTGACGCGGGTCATATGTTCGGGAAGAGCACGAGTGATCGCATGCCGCACACTCTCCGCTCCCGGTCGAACCAGCGACCCGCCCCCTCCACTCCGCCCGGCTCGTGCGCCCCGCAGGGAGGTCACCGTGATCCCCACACCCCCGCGGCCGTTCCGCGCGACCCCGTCGTCCCGTCCGCTCGAGGGAGAGCCCAGATGACCCGCACCGACGCACACCCCTCCGGCTCCCGCCCCCGCTCCCGCCGGTGGCGGTCCGCGGTCGCCGCGGCCAGCGCCGCGACGCTGCTCGCCGCCTGCGGCGGTGGGGACGACGAGGCGGCGTCCGGGAGCGACGGCGACGGCGGGGGCGGCGGCGAGCTGCAGGACGTCACCTTCCTCAACATCCTCCCGCTGGAGAGCCTGACCTTCACCCCGGAGCTGGTCGCGGCGTCCTGCGGCCAGTTCGAGGAGCAGGGCCTGAACGTCAGCTTCGAGACGACGCAGGGTTCGGCCCAGGCGATCCAGACGGTGATCGCCGGGGGCGCGCTGATCACGCGGGTCGGCGACATGGAGACCATGCTCGCGATCGGCGAGCGGGACGCGCCGCTGGTCAACGTCGGCCAGATCTTCAAGACCGGCACCATCCGCTTCGTCTCCGCCGAATCCGACCCCCTGGAGTCGGCGGCCGACATCGAGGGCCGGCTGATGGGCACGCCGTCGGAGGGCGGCACCAGCGAGATCATCCTCAAGCTCACCGCCGCCTCGGCCGGCATCGACCCCGACGACGTGCAGACGCAGGTGGTCGGCCTCGCGCCGGGCGTCTTCGACCTCGTCACCTCCGGCCGGATCGGCGGGTACGTCGTCTCGCTGGACACCGCGGTGGCGCTCGACGCCCAGCAGCCGGAGGCGGTCATCTACTCGCCGTCCGACGACGTGCAGAGCGGCGGCCAGGTCTACATCACCTCGCAGGAGCAGGCCGACGACCCCGAGGCGCAGGAGCAGCTGCGCGCCTACCTCGCCGCGATCCGCGAGGCGGTGCTGTTCGTCGCCGAGGACGAGGCCAACGACTTCGCCGAGACCATCGAGTGCCTCTCCGAGTACGCGATCCCGACCCTCGAGGACCCGGAGGTCGCCCGCGGCGCCCTCAGCCAGTACGTGGAGTCGTGGACCGCGGCCGGCGAGGAGGAGATCGCCCGGACCCTGCCCGACCAGTGGCAGACGGTCTACGAGGAGATGTCCGGGTCGGGCTTCGTGCCCGAGGGGCTGAACCCGGAGGAGTGGTACACCAACGACTTCGCCCCGGCCCCGTGATGACCACCCCGACCGGTTCCAGGGAGGACGGCATGACCGTGTCCGCACCCGCGCCCCACGTGCCCGCCGCACCGGCGGCGGCGAGCGCACCACTCCGGGAGGCCCAGCTCGAGGTCACCGGGGTCGACAAGATCTACCAGGCGCGGCGCGGCGAGGTGCACGCGCTCAGCAACGTCAACCTCTCCATCGGCCGCGGCGAGTTCATCTCGCTGGTCGGCCGCTCGGGCTGCGGGAAGACGACGCTGCTGCGCATCCTCGCCGGGCTGCTCCCGCCGAGCTCGGGGACCGTGACCGCCGACGGGCAGAGCATCTGGCGCGGCGGCAAGCGCAACGACGAGGCCTTCGAACACTTCGGCCTGGTCTTCCAGGACGCCAACCTGTTCCCCTGGTACACCGTCGCCGACAACATCGCGCTGCCGCTCAAGCTGCGCGGCGTCGGCAAGAAGGCGCGCCGGGCGCGGGCGGCGGAGCTCTGCGAGCTGGTCGGCCTGCCCGGGTTCGAGAACGCCTACCCGCGGGAGCTCTCCGGGGGCATGCGGCAGCGCGCCGCGATCGCCCGGGCGCTGAGCTACGACCCGACCATCCTGCTGATGGACGAGCCGTTCGGGGCGCTCGACGCCCTCACCCGCGACAAGATGAACCTGGAGCTGCAGTCCATCCACGCGCAGGCCGGCGCGACCGTCGTCTTCGTGACGCACTCCATCAACGAGGCGGTCTTCCTGGCCGACCGGGTCGTCCTGCTCACCCCGCGGCCCGGCCGGATCCGCTCCGTGACGCCCGTCCCGCTGGCGCGGCCGCGCTCGCTGGAGACCGAGACCAGTGGCGAGTTCCAGGAGATCGTCCGGGTGCTCCGCCAGGAACTGGACGAGGAGTGACCGGCATGCGCAGTCGCTCGAACACCAGCGCCGTCGAGGAGGACGCATGACCACGCTCGACCGCCCCGCACCGGAGACCTCCACCGGTCCCGGCAGCACCGAGGCCAAGCAGCGCTACGCCGGTGACCGCGACGGGCTGATGAAGGCGCTGCCCTTCATCTCCACGCCGATCCTGCTGCTCCTGCTGATCGGCGGCTGGCAGTTCGCCGTCTCGGTCATCGGCGTCTCGGAGTTCATCCTCCCCGCACCCCTGGACGTCTGGGACTCCCTGGTCACGATGCTGGGCACCGCCGCGGTCTGGACCGACATCTGGATCACCCTCTACGAGGTGCTCGTCGGGTTCTTCTTCGCGCTGGTCTTCGGCATGGCCGTCGGCGCGATCCTCGGCCGGGTGGTCTGGCTCGAGCGCGCCGTGCAGCCGGCGCTGGTCGCCCTCCAGGTGATCCCGAAGGTCGCGTTCATCCCGATCTTCGTCATCTGGTTCGGCTTCGGGACGACATCGAAGATCATCATGGCCGCGATCCTGGCGTTCTTCCCGATCATGCTGAACGTGATGCTCGGCGTCCGGTCGGTGGACCGCGGGCACCGCGACGTCATGCGCGGCCTGGGCGCCAGCCGCTGGGCGACGTTCCGGAACCTGGAGCTGCCCAGCACGCTGCCCTACATCTTCGCCGGGGCCGAGGTGGGCATCGTCTTCGCGGTGATCGGCGCGATCGTCGGCGAGTACCTCGGCGGCAGCGAGGGCCTGGGCCACCTGGTGGTGCGCAGCCTCAACGCGCTGGACGCGCCGCAGCTGTTCGCCGTGATCGTGCTGCTGGCGCTCATGGGCTCGCTGCTCTACGCCGCGGTCACGCTCACCAAGCGGCTGATGATCCCGTGGCACGACTCGGTGGCGGGCGTCTCCCCGTGAGCGAGCTGCGGAGCAACCTGCAGGAGGGCAGCTCCCGCTGGGCGGTGCGCCGGGCACAGTGGCGGGCGCTGGGCATCTCCGACGAGGACATGCGCAAGCCCAAGATCGCCATCGTCAACAGCTCGTCGAAGCTGGCGATCTGCTTCAGCCACCTCGACGGCATCGTGCCGGTGCTGGAGGAGGCGATCCGCGCCGCCGGTGGGCTGCCCTTCGAGGTGCGCACGGCAGCGCCGAGCGACTTCATCACCTCGGCCGGCCGCGACGGGCGCTACATCCTGCCCAGCCGCGACCTGATCGTGAACGACGTCGAGGTCGCGGTCGAGGGCGCCCAGCTCGACGGCATGGTCACCCTCGCCTCGTGCGACAAGACCGCCCCGGCGCACCTCATGGCCGGCGCGCGGCTGGACATCCCGACGGTCGTCGTCGGCTGCGGCTACCAGCCCAGCGGCGACTACCGGGGCGAGCACGTCGACATCGAGGAGGTCTTCCTCGCCGCCGGGTCGGTGGCGGCCGGCCGGATGACCTTCGAGCACCTGTGCGGGATGGCCGACAACGCCATCCGCGGCCCGGGTGTCTGCGCCGGCCTGGGCACGGCGAACACCATGCACATGGCCTGCGAGGCGCTCGGCATGTCGCTGACGGGCACCACGCCGGTGCTGGCCAACAGCCCGGCGATGTGGGACGGCGTCCGCCGGGCCGGCGCACGCATCGTCGGCCTGGTCACCGAGGGCCTGCGCCCGCGCCAGGTGATGACGCCGGCGGCCTTCCGCAACGCCGTGACCGTCATGCTCGCCACCAGTGCCTCGGTGAACTCGATCAAGCACCTGCAGGCGGTGGCGCACGAGGCGGCGGTGGACGTCGACGTGCCCGGGCTGTTCGCCGAGCTCGCCGACCGGGTGCCGCTGCTGTGCGCCGTCCGCCCCAACGGGCCGCACTTCATCGAGGACCTGGAGCGGGCCGGCGGCACGCGGGCGGTGCTGGCCCAGCTGCGCGACCTGCTCGACCTCGACGTCCCCACGGTGGACGGCGGCACGCTCGGCGAGGTGCTGGCCGACGCGGAGGCGGCCGACGAGGAGGTGGTCCGCCCCGCGGACCGGCCGTTCGGCACCCGGCCCACCATCGTCGTGGTCCGCGGCTCGCTGGCCCCCGGCGGCGCGGTGGTCAAGCGGCCGGTGGACGACCGCGGCAACCGCCGGTTCGAGGGCACCGCGCTGTGCTACCCCTCCCGCGACGCGGCGCTGGAGGGGCTGGCCCGCGGCGAGGTGCACCCGGGCACGGTGCTCGTCGTCCGCGGCCTCGGCGTCGTCGGCGGCCCCGGCATGGCGCTGGGCTCGGCGGTCGTCTTCGCCCTGGAGGGCGCGGGCCTCGGCGACAGCGTCGCGCTGGTCACCGACGGGCAGATGTCCGGCCTGGTCAACGTCGGCACCGTCGTCGGCGAGGTCACCCCGGAGGCGGCGCTCGGTGGCCCGCTGGGCCTGGTGGAGGACGGCGACCGCATCGTCATCGACGTGGACCGGCGCACCGTCGACCTCGAGGTCCCCGACGACGTCCTGGCCGCCCGCCGCGAGCGCCTGGGCACCGCCGAACCGGGCCCGGACCACGGCTGGCTGTCGGCGTACCGCAGGCTGGTCTCCCCCGTCCCGGAGGGCGCGGTGCTCACCGCACCGGCCCCGGGCCGCGGCCCCGAGGAGGACCGGTGACCTGGATCGAGGAACCCGGACGGCGCACCGCCGTCATCGGCGAGTACGAGGTCGTCGTCGTCGGCGGCGGCCCGGCCGGGGTGATGGCCGCCGCGGCCGCCGCCCGCGCCGGCCGCTCGACCATCCTGGTCGAGCGCAACGGCTACACCGGCGGGGCGGGCAGCGCCGGCGGGCTGTCCACCTTCTGCGGGCTGCACGCGCGCGTGCACGGCGAGGACCGGCAGGTCGTCCACGGCCTGACCGACGAGCTGCTGGAGCGGATGGCGGCCCTCGACGGGCTCAACGCGCCGCACCTGAGCTTCGCCAACCGGATCCTCGCCCAGGCCTACGACATCTCCGCCTACAAGATCGCCCTCGACGACCTGCTGGTCGAGGCCGGCGTGACGCTGCTCTTCCACGCCCTCGCCGTCGGCGTCGTCATGGCCGACGAGCAGCGGGTGGACGCGCTGCTGGTGGAGTCGAAGTCCGGCCGCGGCGCGATCCGCGGCCAGGTGTTCGTCGACGGCTCCGGGGACGGCGACCTCGCCGCCTGGGCCGGGGCGCCGTACGAGAAGACCGACCCGGCGCACGGGATGCTCTACCCGTCGCTGATGTTCCGCATCAACGGCGTGGACGCCGACGCCGCCCACGCCACCTACGACAAGCTGCCCGACCTCATGGACGAGGCCGAGCTCGGTGGCCGGTACCTCTTCCCGCGCAAGCGGCCGATCGTGCGCCCGCAGCGCAACCCGCTGGAGTGGCGGGCCAACATCACCCAGCTGCGCAACCCCGACGGCAGCGCGATCGACGGCACCGACGTCTGGCAGCTGACCCGCGGCGAGCTCCAGGGCCGCCGCCAGGTGCGCGACGTCTTCCCGTTCTACCAGCAGGAGGTGCCCGGCTTCGAGGCCGCCTACGTCGTCGACATCGCCCCGGACATCGGCATCCGCGAGACCCGCCGGATCGTCGGGGCCTACCAGCTCAGCGAGGACGACATCCTCGACTGCGCGGACTTCCCCGACGCCATCGGCGTCAACGGGTGGCCGGTGGAGGCGCACGTGGCCGGCGACGTCGAGATCCGCTGGCAGCGGCAGCCCCGCGGCTACAACCAGCTGCCGTTCCGCATGATCGTCCCCCAGGTGCTCACCAACACCTACGTCGTCGGCCGGTGCGCGTCGATGACCCACGAGGGCCAGTCCAGCGCCCGGGTCTCGGGGCCGTGCTTCGCGATGGGCCAGGCCGCCGGCACCGCCGCCGACCTGGCGCTCTCCGCCGGGGTCGCCCTGGGGGACGTCGACGTCGCCAAGCTGCAGGCCCGGCTGGTGGAGGACGGCGTCCGGTTCGACGGAGGCGAGGCGTCGTGAGGCTGGCCGACGACGAGAAGGCGATGCTCGACGGTGCGCAGGGCGAGGCGGTCGCCGCGGCGATGGACCTGCTGGTCCGCTACGGCGAGGTGCTGGGCGCCGAGCGGCTGGTCGACACCGACAACGTGTGCGGAGCCAACCTCTTCGGCTCCCGGCACAGCCTGGTGTGCGGCTCCCCCACCCCCGACGCCGCGTTCTCCGAGCACAGCCTGGACGCGCCGACGGTGCTGACCATCCCGCCGGTGAAGGCGCAGAGCTACCAGCTCATCGGGCCGATGGACACCAAGCACTGGCAGGTGCAGGGGCTGCCGCAGGCCGAGCACGACGAGATCGTGGCCAGCGAGCGGTACAACGCCGAGCACGGCATCCACCTGCTCAACACCTGCACGCCGTACCAGGTGGGCAACGTGCCGCTGAAGGGCGAGCACTGCGCCTGGATGGAGAGCTCGGCGGTCGTCTACGTCAACTCAGTGCTCGGCGCGCGGACCAACGTCGAGGGCCGGGAGAGCACCGGCGCGGCCATGCTCACCGGCAAGATCCCCTACTGGGGGCTGCACCTCGAGGAGAACCGGCGCGGCACGCACCTGGTCGAGGTGACGACGCCGGTGGAGGCCAACCTCGACTGGGGCCTGCTGGGCTACTGGATCGGCGAGCAGTTGCCGGAGGAGGCCATCCCCGTCGTCGACGGGATCGCCGCGACGCCGGACCTCGTCCGCCTGAAGCACTTCGGGGCCGCGGCCGCGTCGTCGGGCGGGGTGGAGATGTACCACGTCCCCGGGATCACGGCCGAGGCGCGCACCGTCGAGGAGGCCCTCGCCGGGCGGGCGCCGGTGCAGCGGCTGCGCTACGGCCCGGCCGAGCGCCGGGAGGCCCACGCCCACCTCAACGCCACCGCGCGCGACGACGCGGTGGACCTGGTGATGATCGGGTGCCCGCACGCGACGCTGGGCCAGATCCGCGACGTCGTCCGGCTGCTCGAGGGGCGCCGGGTGCACGCCGACACCGAGCTGTGGGTCTTCACGCCCCGGGCGCTGCGCCACGTCGCCGAGCAGAACGGCTACGCGCGGGCGCTCGAGGAGGCCGGTGCGCTGCTGATGAGCGACACCTGCCCGGCGATCGGGCAGTTCCTCCCGAAGGGCACCCGGGTGATCGCCACCGACTCGGCCAAGCAGGTGCACTACCTGCCCGCGATCATGAACGTGCAGGGCTGGTTCGGGACGCTGACCGAGTGCGTGGACGCCGCGGTGACCGGCACCTGGCGGGGGGAACGGCCGTGAGCACCCCCGTCGTCCTGACCGGCCGCGGCCTCGTCGGCGGCGTCGCCGAGGGCGAGGCGCTGGTGACCCGCGAGGCGATCTCCGGCTGGGGCGGGGTCGAGCCGCGCAAGGGGCGGGTCATCGAGTCCCGGCACGAGCTGGTCGGGCAGTCCTTCGCCGGCAAGGTGCTGGTGTTCCGCGGCGCGAAGGGCTCCTCGGGCTGGTCGGGCATGTTCCACATGTCCCGGCTGATGGGCTCTGCCCCGGCCGCGATGGTCTTCACCACGATGAACACCAAGATCGCCCTGGGGGTGGTGGTGACCCACGTGCCCGCGGTCACCGACCTCGACGGCGACCCGTTCGAGCTGATCCGCACCGGCGACTGGGTGCGGGTCGACGCCGACCGCGGGCAGGTCATCGTCACCCCGTCGGGCGGGTAGCGTCCCCGGTGCCTGTCCCGGCGCCGCCGCACGGACGAGGATCGACGGCCACATGGACGGCGCGGCACACGACCGCGACGGCGCGGAGGAGCTGGACCCACTGAGCGAACCGGAGACCGTGCCCGAGGGCGCGGACGAGACCGTGACGGCCGGCGGCCGGGCGCGCGGGGACTACTTCGTGCAGTCCCTGGAGCGCGGGCTGGCCGTGATCAAGGCGTTCACCGCCGACGAGCCGGAGCTGACGCTCAGCGACATCGCCCGCCGCACCGGCATGACCCGCGCCGCGGCCCGCCGGTTCGTGCTCACCCTCGTCGACCTCGACTACGTCGGCACCGCCGACCGCCGCTTCCACCTGCGCCCGTCGGTGCTGGAGCTGGGTTACACCTACCTGTCGGTGATGTCGGTGCCGCAGGTGATGGCGCCGCACCTCACCGCGCTGTCGGACCGGCTCAACGAGACGGTGAGCGCCGCGGTCCTCGACGGCGACGACATCGTCTACGTCGCCTGGGTCGGCCCCCGCCGCGTGCGGGTCGGCGGCATCACGATCGGGACCCGCCTGCCCGCCTACCTCACCTCGCACGGCCGGGTGCAGCTGGCCGCGCTGCCGGACGAGGAGCTGGACGCCCACCTCGGACGAACCCGGCTGGAGGCACGCACCTCGAAGACGATCACCGATCCGGTGCGGCTGCGCGAGGTGCTCGGAGAGGTGCGGGCCCACGGGTACGCGCTGGTCGACCAGGAGCTGGAGGAGGGGGTCACGTCCATCGCGGTGCCGGTGCGCGACTCCCAGGGCACCGTCGTGGCCTCGGTCAACGTCGGGACGCACTCCCGGCGGCTGTCCCCCACGGCGCTGCGGCGGGCGGCGCTGCAGCCGCTGCAGGAGACCGCCCGCCTCGTCGAGCGGGACATCGGGCTGCTCGGCGTGCGACCGACGCCGCCCGGTCAGCTCTGAGCGGTCAGTCCCGCCCGCTCAGCTCCTGGGCCCGCTCCGTAGCCCAGCGCCGGTCGATCTTCCCCGACACCGTCCGCTCGATCGCCGGGACGACGGTGACCAGCCGCGGCCGCTTGTAGTCGGCCAGCCGGGCGCCCACGTGCGCGGCCAGGGCGTCGGCGTCCACCTCGGCGCCGGGCTCGGCCACGACCAGCGCGGTGACCCGGCTCCCCCACCGGTCGTCCGGGACGCCGACGACGACCGCCTCGGCCACCGCGGGGTGGTCGACGAGCGCCTGCTCGACCTCCTCGGCGAAGACCTTCTCGCCGCCGGTGTTGATGACCCCCGAGCCGCGGCCCAGCAGGGTCAGCGTGCCGTCGGCCTCGACCGTCGCCGAGTCCCCGGGGACGGCGTGCCGCACGCCGTCGAAGGTCCGGAACACCGCCGCGGTCGCGACCGGGTCGTCCAGGTAGCCCAGCGGCAGGTTGCCGGTGCTGGCCAGCTCGCCGACCTCGCCCGACCCGGGGACGACGTCGCGGCCGTCCGCGGTGACCACCCGGGCGGTGGCGGGCAGGGTGAACCGGGAGGTGACCGCGTCGGGGTCCGGGCCGGACAGCGAGATGCCGAACGGGCCGCCCTCGGTCGCGGCGATCGAGTCCTGCAGCGTGAGGCGCCCGTGCCGGAGCAACCCCCGCTTGGTCTCGGTGCCCCACCGCACCCCGGAGCTGAACACCCGGCGCAGCGAGCCCAGGTCGTACGGCGTCCCCTCGGCGGCGGCGCGGTCCAGCTCGGCCAGCAGCGGGACGGCGAACGCGTCGCCCACGATCGCCAGCTCGTGCACCCCGTGCTCCTGCACCGCCGCCCACAGCGCCGCGGGGTCCAGCGACCGCTGCGGCAGGGTGACCACCCGGCCGCCGCGCAGCAGGTTGCCCAGGCTGGTGAAGAAGCCGGTGCCGTGCATGAGCGGCGAGGCCGGGAGGAACACCGGCGCGGTGCCCTCGCGCACCGCCGCCACGGCGTCGGCGACCACGCCGCCGAGGTCGGCCGGAACGGGGCGCTGCGCCCGCCCGTAGGCCGAGGAGACCACCCCGCAGACGCCGGCGCAGTCCCACACCACGGCCTTGGGCAGCCCCGTCGTCCCGCCGGTGAGCAGCAGCACCCAGTCGTCGGCCGAGCGCTCGCACCGCGGCGCCGGCGGCCCGGCGATGGCCTCCTCGTAGGGGCAGAAATGGCCATTTCTGCCCTCGTCGCCGGCGACGACGACCGCGGACAGCTCGGGGAACCGGCCCGCGACGACGGCCGCGCGGTCGGCGAGGGTGGCGTCGACGACCAGCCCGCGGGCGCCGACCATCCGCAGCACCTGCTCGAGCTCGGCCTCGCGGTAGCGGTAGTTCACGTTGACCGGGACGGCGCGCAGCTTGAGGACCGCGAACACCGTCTCGAGGTACTCCGGCGAGTTGTACAGCCCGATGCCGACCGGATCGCCGGGGCCGACCCCCCGCGCGGCGAGCGCGCCGGCCAGCCGGGCGGCGCGCTCGTCGAACTGCGCCCAGGTGCGGGCCCGGTCGCCGTGCACGAGGACGGTGCGGTCCGGGTCGAGCGTGCCGACCGCGTCGGCGACCGCCTCGAGCACCGTGGCGAGGTTCTCCCGGAAGCCCTCCTCCGGCACGCGTCAGACCCCCGCGATCCGGGTGACGGCCGGTCGGCCGCCGCGCGGCCCGAAGGTCTCCACGATCGCCGAGACGCCGGAGTTGGACGCGCCGGCGACCACCACGAGGACCGCCTCGGGCGAGGTCATCGCGGAGATGCCGTCGCGGGCCGGGTCGGGCCCGGCGTCGACGACGGCGTCCGGGTGGTCGCGGGCCACCCGCCAGTGGCTCTTGGCCGACACCGCCCCCTTGCCGGCGCGGTCGAGGACCTCCCGCGGCACGAACGACTGCTCGTGGAGGAACCGGGAGACGTCGCGCTTGGACCAGCCGGCGTCGGCCAGCAGGTGCGCGTGCTCCGGGCCGAGGACGACGCAGGCGCTCACCGTCTGGTGCAGCAGCGCGCCGGTGCGGGCCAGCGATCCGGCGACGTCGGTGAGCAGCTGCTCGGGGACGCCGGTGTGCCGGGCCTCGATGTGCAGCGTGGAGCGCATCGTCATCGCCGTCACCGCACTGTCCTCGGGGGCGAGGCCGTGGTCGACGTGCAGCGGCGCCCACGGGGACTCCTCCTCGTTCTCCCCGATGCAGGCGGTGTACTTCGCCGGCGTGCCCTGGGTGGCCTGGTCGAGCTCGTGCGGCCGCAGCCCGAGGGCGTTGATCGCGGTCAGCCGGACGGCCCGCCCGATGGTGGCGTTCGCCCGGAAGCCCGGCCCGAACAGGTTGCCGGCGCAGTTGACGCCGAGCTGGGTGCGCACCGGACCGTTGACCAGCAGCAGCGAGGCGGTGCCGGTGGTGCTCTGCCAGATGCCCTTGCCCGCGTAGCCCTCCTCGCGCAGCGAGTCCCACGCGGCCACCAGGACCGGGAAGTACTCCGGCAGGCAGCCGGCCATCACCGCGTTGACCGCCGCGAGCCGCACGGTGACCGCGCGGTTGATCTGCGGCATCTCGAACAGCACCTCGCCCGGGTCGCGGTCGACCCGGGCGAGCACCACCTCCAGCGCCTCGGCGTCGCACGGGACGACCGGCAGGCCGTCGGTCCAGCCCTTCGCGTAGCAGTGCTCGATGGCGCGCTGGGTGTCGTTCACCCGCTCAGTCCTCGACCCCGAGGATCTCCAGCACGCGGGGCAGCATCTCCTCGACCCGCTGCCGGATGCCCTCGGCCGAGAGGGAGGCCACCGGGTGCGGGATGGACACGTACGCGAAGCCCGGGAACCCGTAGGTCCGGGCCATCGCCTCCGCGGTGATGCGGAAGGCGTCGGTGCAGATGGAGACGGCGGGCACGCCCTGCCGCTCCAAGAGGATCCCGTCGGCCAGACTGGCCGCGCTGCAGGAGCCCTAATCGCCGATCGCGGTGATCGCGAAGTCGCACTCCTCGAAGATCCGCTGGGTCTGCGTGGGCTCCACCGGGGTGCCGAAGTAGGGCTTGCTGTACATCAGCACGTCCTTGAGCCCGTAGCGCTGCCGCAGGACCGAGCCGAGCTCGGACAGCAGCGCCGCCCCGTTCGGCTTGGTGTTGTCGAGCAGGCCGAGCGTCTTGCCGCGCAGGGTCGTCGGCCGGGGGGCCAGCGACGTGTCCGCGGCGGCGTCGGTCGCGCCGGTGGGGTCGAGGATCGACTCCAGTTCCATGGCGGCTCCTCGTCGTCGGGTGCGGTGGACGGCCCGGTGTGCGGCATCCGCACACCGGTTCCCCTGCCGCACGCCGACCCTAACCAGCGCTCCCCGATCGGGTCAACGAACGTGCCCGCACCGGGCGCCTGCGTAACGTGCCCATCCGGCCCCCCGGGGCCCGCGTTCGACGACCGCGAGGAGCACACCCATGCCGAGCCCCGGCGACCCGACCCCGGCCTGGTTCCCCCGTGCACTGGCGAGTGCACCCGAGCACCGGGACGTGCCGGTCGACGGAGCCCGCGTCCACTACCGCGCGTGGGGCGAGCCGGGCCGGCCCGGGCTGGTGCTGGTGCACGGCGGCGCGGCGCACTCCGGCTGGTGGGACCACGTGGCGCCGCTGCTGGCGACCCACCGCGTCGTCGCCCTCGACCTCAGCGGGCACGGCGACAGCGAGCGGCGGGACGGCTACGGGATGTCGCAGTGGTCGCGGGAGGTGCTCGCCGTCGCCGCCGCCGAGGAGCTGTCCCGGCCGGTGGTCCTGGGCCACAGCATGGGCGGCTGGGTCGCGCTGACCACCGGGGTCGAGCACGGGGGCGCCGTCGCCGGGGTCGCCGTCATCGACTCCCCGCTGGACCGGCAGCCGCCCGAGGAGCAGACGCTGCGCGAGCAGCCGCGGGTGCACAAGGTGCACGCCGACCTCGACGCCGCGGTCGCCCGCTTCCGCACCCTCCCCCCGCAGGAGGCCTACCTGCCCTACGTCCGCGAGCACGTCGCCCGCGGCTCGCTGCGCCCGGTCGAGGGCGGCTGGACGTGGAAGTTCGACCCCTCGTTCTTCGGCACCCGCCCGTCCGTGCGGCAGCTGCTCCCCCGACTGGCCGCTCCCGCGGCGCTGTTCCGCTGCGAGCACGGCCTGGTGACGCCGGAGATGGCCGCCGAGATGGCCGCGCTCGTGCCGGACGGGCTGCCCGTCGTCGACCTGCCGGAGGCGGGGCACCACCCGATGCTCGACCAGCCACTCGCGCTCGTCACGGGCATCCGCACGCTGCTCGCCCTCTGGCCGGAGGGCCGCGCCGCGTAGCGTGGGGCCATGGCGGGCGCCGGACGCATCCTCTCCCCGGGCCTGGCCCGCAAGGTCGTCCCGGCGGAGGAGGCCGCGGCGCACATCCGGGACGGCGACACCGTCGGCATGAGCGGCTTCACCGGCGCCGGCTACCCCAAGGCCGTCCCCCAGGCCCTGGCCCGGGAGATCCACGAGGCGCACGAGGCCGGCCGGCCCTTCCGGGTGAACGTCTGGACCGGCGCCTCCACCGCCCCGGAGCTGGACGGCGCGCTCGCCGCCGCCGACGGGATCGAGCTGCGGCTGCCCTACCAGTCCGACCCGGTGAGCCGCGAGAAGATCAACGCCGGGCTCATGGAGTACATCGACGTCCACCTGTCGCACGTCGCCCAGATGGCGTGGATGGGCTTCCTCGGCCCGCTGGAGGTCGCCGTCGTCGAGGTCAGCGGCATCACCGCCGACGGCGACCTGATCCCGTCGTCGTCGGTCGGGAACAACAAGACCTGGCTGGACCTGGCCGACCGCGTCGTCCTCGAGGTCAACGCCCGGCAGAGCCCGGCGCTGGACGGGATGCACGACATCTACTACGGCACCGCGTTGCCGCCGTCGCGCCGGCCGATCGAGCTGACCCGTCCCGACGACCGGATCGGGGTGCCGTACCTGCGCTGCCCGCCGGAGAAGATCGTCGCGATCGTCGAGACCGACGCCCCGGACCGGAACAGCGCCTTCCGTCCGCCGGACGCGGACTCGGTCGCCATCGCCGGGCACATCGTCGAGTTCCTGGAGCACGAGGTGGCCCGCGGCCGCGTCCCGCGCTCGCTGCTGCCGTTGCAGTCGGGGGTGGGCAACGTCGCCAACGCCGTCCTCGCCGGGCTCGGCGGCTCGTCCTTCGAGGGGCTCACCGCCTACACCGAGGTCATCCAGGACGGGATGCTCGAGCTGCTGTGCTCGGGCCGCATGGTGTCGGCCTCGGCGACGGCGTTCTCGCTGAGCCCGGAGGGGACGGCGCGGTTCGACGCCGAGGCGAAGGCGTTGCGGGAGCGGATCCTGCTGCGACCCCAGGAGATCAGCAACCACCCGGAGATCGTCCGGCGGCTCGGCGTCCTGGCGATGAACGGGCTGATCGAGGCCGACATCTACGGCAACGTCAACTCCACGCACGTCATGGGCAGCCGGATCCAGAACGGCATCGGCGGCTCGGGGGACTTCGCCCGCAACGCCTACATCTCCTTCTTCCTCACCCCGTCGACGGCCAAGGGCGGGGCGATCTCGACGATCGTGCCGATGGTCAGCCACGTCGACCACACCGAGCACGACGTCGCGGTGATCGTCACCGAGCAGGGGCTCGCCGACCTGCGCGGGCTGCCGCCGCGCAAGCGCGCCGAGCTGGTGATCGAGCGGTGCGCCCACCCGGACTACCGGCCCCTCCTCCGCGACTACTACGACCGCGCGCTGCGCGACGCCCCCGGCCGGCACACCCCGCACCTGCTGGCCGAGGCGCTGAGCTGGCACACCCGCTACCTGACCGAGGGCGCGATGCGCTGAGGGCGCGTGGCGAGGGGCTCGCGCCGCCCCGTGGGCCCGCTGCGCCGTCGAGGCGGGAGAACGCCGGCTCCCGCCGGTGACCGGCTCGTGACGGGGGCGTGACGCGCGCGGCTCCACACTGCTCGGCGTCCGGTCCCACCCGGCCGCGAGCAGCAGCTCCTGCCCGTGGGACGGAGGTCCCACGTGGAAGGAGCGTCCCGTGGCCACGGTGTACCGCATCCACCCGGCGATCGGCGTCGCACGGGTGGGCAACAGCCCCGACGAGTTCTTCATCGGACCCGAGCGCGTGGGCGAGGTGCCGCAGCCGCAGGGCGGCTTCAAGGACGCCCAGTGCCGGGTCAAGCGCCAGGCGGCCCGGTTCCGCGTCTTCGCCCAGCACGACGACGGCACGGTCCAGGAGATCACCGACGACGACGCCGAGATCTCCTGGACCGTCCACCTGGTCAACGCGAAGGCCGCGCACCCGGGCCGGGGCAACGCCGAACCGGTCGCCGACCTGACCATCGACCCCGGCCCGCGCACCCTCACTGGCCCGGACCAGCGGGCGGTGTTCGACGGCGGGTCGATCCACTTCGCCGGGCACCCGGTGGTCCCGGTGCCCCTCGGCGAGATCAGGTCCGACGACGCCGGCCACCTGCTGGTGCTGGGCGGGCGCGGGGACGCCGCATCACCCGCCGGGAACCTCATCGGCAACTTCTGGGCCAACGCGGGCTGGTACGACGACGTCGCCGACGGCCCGGTCAGCGCATCGATCACGCTCCGCGCCGACGGCTCGACACCGGCGGTCGACCGGGCGTGGGTGATCACCGCGCCACCCAAGTTCGCGCCGCACCAGGACAGCCCCGTCACGCTCTACGACCGGGTGCTGCAGCACATGGTCGACCTGGGTCTGCGCACGGCGCCGACCACGACGTCGTACACGCGGGACATCCACCCGATCCTGCAGCGGGCCCGGGACATGCGGTGGGTGGAGGGCATCTTCGGCGCGCACACCTGGCCCGAGCCCGTCACCAGCCAGCCGCTGGTCGACGCGATCGTCGCCCGGCTCCGCCCGCTGGGCGACATGCCGCTGCTGAACGGGGCCGACTCGTCGCTGACGCCCATCCAGCTCGCGCACGTGCAGCGCTGGCAGTCCGGCGCCTACACGGCCGACTGGGTGGGGGTGCCGGCGCCCGAGGCCGACGTGACGCCCGACGGCCTGGACCGGGCGGCCCTCGAGGCCTGTGTGGGTGGCGCGTTCTTCCCGGGCATCGAGGGCGGCGGGCTCGCGCCGGGAGACCGCCCGATCATCGAGTCCCCCTACACCGCGCCGTTCCGGCTGGCCCCGACCGTGACCGCCGGCAGCATCTCCAGGGCCATGGCGCTCCCGTGGCAGGCGGACTTCAAGGCCTGCGGGGACAACTGGTGGCCGGTGCCGCGCCCGAACGACGTCGTCCCCCAGGACACCGGGGGGCAGGCGCGGTGGGACCGCGACGTCACCAGCATGGACGACATGGCCACCCTGTGGCACACGCTGGGCTTCGTCGTCCGGCAGGGGGACGAGCACGTGGAGGTGGAGCACTGCGACGAGGCCTCGATCACCCTGCTCACGCCCCACCTGCGCTTCACCGACGTGCCGCAGGGTCCGATGGGCATGGTGCGCGAGGCGGCGCTGGCCATCACGTTCGAGGTCGTCTCGCCCGGCGCCGCGGTCACCCTGGACTTCGCGCCCGGCGGAGGCCCGGCCCACCCGCAGCTGGTCGCGGCCACGTCCTCGGTCACGGTCGGCCCCACTGCCCCCAACGCCGTCGCCGGCGCCCGGTTGTGGCTGGTCTACCGCACGGGTGTCGCACCGTCGTCCATCCCGACGCAGACCCTCACCGTCCGGGAGGCCGCGTCCGGGGACACCTGGCAGGTCTCGGTCGACGGCAACACCGTCGCCCGCGCGACGGCGGCCGCCGCCCTGGTGCTCGACCGGTCGGGCAGCATGGCCGAGGACCGCGGCGACGGTCAGAGCAAGCACGCCTCGCTCCAGCAGGCCGCGAACACCTTCGTCGACCTGGTGCTCGAGGGCGACGGCGTCGGCCTCGTGCGCTACAACCAGGACGCCCAGTCGCTGCAGCCGGTCCTGCCCCTGGGACCCGGCGGCCTGACGGACGTGAACCGCAGGGCGACCCACGACGTCATCAACGGCAACGCCCTCGATCCCCTGGGGGCGACGTCGATCGGCGACGGCATCGCCGAGGGCCGGTCCGTGCTGACCGCGGCGCCGCCGTTCGACGTCAAGGCGCTGGTCGTCCTCACCGACGGCATCGAGAACAGCCCACGGCTGATCTCCGACGTCGCCGGGCAGATCAACGAGCGGACCTTCGCGGTGGGCCTCGGCCAGCCGCACAACATCAGCGTGCCCGCACTGCAGACGGTGTCGGGCAACAACGGCGGGTTCCTGCTCGTCACGGGCGCGATCACCGGTGACAACCGGTTCCTGCTGCAGAAGTACTTCCTCCAGATCCTGGCGGGCCTCACCCAGGCCGAGGTCGTCCTCGACCCCGACGGCGAACTGGTCCGGGGCGCCGTCCACCGCATCCCGTTCCAGCTCAGCGACGCCGACTCGGGCGTCGAGGTCGTCCTGCTGACCCCCCGGCCCGACGCCGTCGACTTCCGGCTGCAGACGCCCAACGGCCTGCTCGTGGAACCGTGGCGGGCCACCCAGGAACCGACGATGCAGTACGGGACCGGCGACGGCGTGGCGTACTACCGGCTCGCCCTGCCCGTCCAGCTGCGTCCCCGCCGGTTCGACCAGGCCGGCACCTGGCACGCGCTGCTCACGCCGGGACGGCCCCGGACGGGGCCGACCGACGACGCCGACGGTGTCGACCGCGAGATCCTGAGGGGCCGTCGCGGCCCGTCCGACCCGCCGGTCCCGCCGCGTCGACCGTACGAGTTCGAGCGTGCGTTCTCGGTGGTGGCCGAGCAGGGCGGTACGCCCGGGGCCGGGGCGCTCCCGGACGCCGCCGAGGCCGACCCCGGCCGGCGTGGCCTGCCCTACAGCCTGGTCGTGCACGCGTTCTCGAACGTGTCGCTCCGGGCCCAGGCGAGCCAGCGCTCCTACGAGCCGGGCGCCGAGGTCGCACTCGACGCGACCCTGACCCAGTCGAGCCTCCCGATCGAGGGCGACCCCGCGGTGTGGGCGGAGATCACCCGCCCCGACGGATCGGCGACGGTGCTCCCCCTCGCGCCGGGGGCACCCGGCGAGTTCCGGGCCGGCTTCGGCACCGCCGCTCCCGGCGTCTACCGCGCGCGGGTGCGCGCACGCGGACGCACCCGTGCCGGCCGGCCGTTCACGCGGGAGCGGACGGTCACCGCCGCCGTGTGGCGGGGAGGCGACACGCCCGCCCCCTCGGGCGGCGCCGGCCAGGTGGACGAGGCACTGTGCGGTCTCCTGTCCTGCCTGTTCGAGGACGGGGTCGTCGACCCGTCGCTGCTGGAACGCCTGCGGCGCCTGGGCTTCGACCTGGACCGGGCCCGGGCGTGCCTCGAGGAGCGCTGCCGCACCCTCCGGCCGCAGCACTGACCGTGCCGTCCACCTGGGACGCCGTCGTCGTGGGCGGCGGGCCGGCCGGCTCGGCGACGGCCCTGCGGCTGGCGGCCACGGGCCGGTCGGTGGCCGTGCTGGAACGCAGCCGCTTCGACCGGCCGCGCGTCGGGGAGACGCTCGCTCCGCTCGTCTGGCCGCTGCTGGAGGACCTCGGCGTCTGGGAGCGGTTCACCGGGTTGCACCCCCTGCCCTCGTGGGGCACCCGCAGCGTCTGGGCCGACCCGGCACCGGTCGAGCACTCCCACCTCGTCAGCGGCTACGCGTGCGGTTGGCACGTCGATCGCCGCGCCTTCGACCGGATGCTGGCCGACGCCGCCGCCTCCGCCGGCGCGCACCTGTGGACCGGCACGGCGGCGGTGGGATGCCGGCCGGACGGTGACGCGTGGCTGCTGGCCTGTGCCGACGGGCGTGCCGTGCGCGGCCGGCTGGTGGTCGACGCGACGGGACGCCGCGCCGGCATCTCCCGCGCCCTGGGCGCCGGACGCAGCACGTTCGACCGGCTGGTCGCCCTGGCCGTCCGGTGGGACGGCGTGGACGTCGCCGAGGAGCAGTACCTGCTCCTCGAGGCCGCCGCCGAGGGCTGGTGGTACACCGCGCCGCTCCCGGGGGCGGGCATGGTCGGGATGCTGATGACCGACGCCGACCTCTGCCGGGAGGGCGGTCTGCACGCGAGCGCGCCGTGGCGCGACCGGTTGAGCGCGACGGCCGTGACCGCCGCCCGAGTCGGTGCCGCGCCCCTGCGGTCGGCGCCACGAGCGCACTCCGCAGCCAGCCAACGCTCGCGGCGCGCCGGTGATCCGCGGCCCTGGCTGTCGGTCGGCGACGCGGCGCTCTCCGTCGACCCGCTCACGGGCAGCGGGGTCCTGCGAGCGCTCCGGACGGCGGAGTCCGCTGCGGACGCGGCCGGGCACCTGCTCGACCGTCCCGGATCCGCCGGGACGGTGGTCGCCCGATACGAGTCCGCGCGCGACGACGAGTGCGCCCGGTACCTGGCCGACCACGCGCGTCACTACGGGGACGTGCGCCGGTTCGCCACGCCGTTCTGGCGCCGTCGCCGGCCCCGACGCCGGCCGGATCCGGTCCGCTCCGACCCGTCGGCCCCGGGTGCCACGATGTGGTGCCGGGAACAGGTGGACGAGGAGGACGACGGTGCCGGGGACCTCCGCTGACGATCCGTTCGCCGGTCGGCAGCCGACCGCTCACGAGCGGATGACGGGGCTGCCCTGGGATGCGTCGTACCACGACGGCCCCGCGCCGTGGGACGTCGGCCGGCCGCAGCCGGCGGTGGTGCGGGTGGCCGCCGCGGGCGGGTTCGCCGGCGCCGTACTGGATGCGGGGTGCGGAACCGGCGAGAACGCACTGCACGTCGCGTCGCTGAGCCTGCCGGTCCTCGGCGTCGACGTGGCCGGGACGGCGCTGGCGATCGCCCGGGAGAAGGCCCACGACCGCGGGATCGCGGCCGAGTTCGCCGTGGCCGACGCGCTCCGGCTGGAGCGGCTGGGGCGCCGGTTCGACACGGTGCTGGACTGCGGGCTGTTCCACGCCCTGGACGGCGACGAGCGGCCGGGATACGTGGCGAGCCTGGCATCGGTGACCGGGCGCGGCGGGACCCTGTACGTGCTGTGCTTCAGCGACGACGGCCCCGGCACCGGCCCGCACCCCGTCGGCCGGCACGAGCTGCGAGCGGCGTTCGAGCCCGCCACCGGATGGGAGGTCGCCGCCGTCGAGCCGGACCGGATCCTGACGCGCTTCCACGACGACGCCGGCGCACCGGCCTGGCTGGCGACGATCCGGCGGCTGTAGGGCGCGCCGCCCGTCAGCGGACGCGGACGGTGGAGACGTCGAACTCGATCTGGATGCGGTCGCTGACCAGCACGCCGCCGGTGTCCAGCGGCGTGTTCCAGGTGAGCCCCCACTCGCTGCGCTTGATCGCCAGCGCGCCCTCGAAGCCGACCCGGGTGTTGCCGAACGGGTCCTTCGCCGAGCCGGTGAGGGTGAAGTCGACCGACACCGGGCGGGTGGTGCCGCGGATCGAGAGGTCACCGCTCACCGCGTAGACGTCGGCCTCGATCTGCTCGACGTCGGTCGAGACGAACACGATCTCCGGGTAGGTCTCGACGTCGAGGAAGTCCGCCGAGCGCAGGTGCGCGTCCCGGTCGGGCTGGCCGGTGTCGATGCTCGCCGTCCGGATCCGCAGCGTGACCGAGCTGGCCGCCGGGTCGCCGGTGTCGAGGTGCGCGGTCCCGTTGAAGTCGGTGAACGACCCGCGGACCGTGGTGACCATCGCGTGCCGGGCGCGGATGCCGATGCGGGTGTGCGCCGCGTCGATCTCGTAGTCGCCGGTGACGTCGACGAGGGCGGTGGTCGCCGCGTCGAAGTCGGTGGGGTCTGCGTCAGGTGCCCGGTGCTTGCCCACGGGTGACCTCTCCTCTCCCCCGGTACATCCGCTCCATCCTGACCGATGCCCCGCCGGACGACGAACCGGGGTCCCCTCAGGCGGGGTCGAGGCCCGCGTACACCCGGCGCGCGTTCTCCCCGAGGACCAGCGGGACGACGTCGTCGGGCAGGCCCAGGGAGGCGACCGCTCGGGCGTTGGCGGCCTGGCCGGGCACGCCGGGCCAGTCGGTGCCGTAGATCCACTTCCGGGCCAGCCGGCCGAGGTCGAAGCGGGCGTAGTACTCGGGCAGCCGCTTGGGCGGGAGGCCGGACAGCTCGATCCAGACGTTCGGCCGGGAGACCGCCAGGAAGGCCGCGGCGTCGTACCACCAGCCCCGGCCGCCGTGGGCGAGGACGACCTGCAGGTCGGGGAAGTCGCGGAGGACGGCGTCGAGCAGCTGCGGATCGGCGTAGGCGTTGGTCGACCCGGGGAAGCTGCTGGTGCCGCAGTGCACGACCAGCGGCACCGCGCGCTCGACCAGCACGGCGTAGGCGGGGTACAGCGCGGCGTCGTCGGCCCGGAAACCGCCGTGCACCGGGTGGAGCTTCAGCGCCGCCGCGCCGAGGTCCAGCTGGCGGGTGAGCTCCTTGGCGATCGGGAAGTGCAGGTGCGGGTTGACGTTGGCCACCGGGCGGAACCGCCGCGGGTTGTGCTCGACGATCGGCAGCAGGTCGTCGAAGAGCTGGTAGCCGGTCGCCTTGGGGCTGTACTCGCAGAACAGCAGCGCGACGTCGACCCCCTCCTCGGCGAACAGCCGGTCCAGTTCCACGGGGTCGGGGCTGCCGTCGGCGCGCCAGACCTCCTCGAGCAGGCCGGGCCGGCCGAACTGGCGCGCCCAGTCGATCCAGGCCGGCGCGAGGGTGGCGAGGTGGGGCACGTGGACGTGCGCGTCCACGAGGAGGTGTCCGTCGAGCACGTCAGCGATCCTCTCCCGCGGGGGGAGCGAGGCGCGGCGGCGGGGCCGTCACCGGAAGCGGCGGAAGTCCGGCTGTCGCTTCTCGGCGAAGGCCCGGGCCCCCTCCATGCCCTCCTCGCTGACCGCGAACAGCGAGAGCCCGTCGAAGGCCAGGTGCGAGATGCCCCCGAGGTGGTCGGTGTCGGCGTTGAACGAGTGCTTGAGGAAGCGGAGCGCGGTCGGCGAGTAGGTGCCCATCTTCCGGGCCCAGGCCCGGGCGGTGTCCAGCAGCTGGGCGCGCGGGACGACCTCGTTGACCAGTCCCCACCGCTCGGCCGTGGCGGCGTCGTACCGGTCGAGGAGGAACCAGATCTGCCGGGCCCGTTTCTCCCCCACGACCCGCGCGAGGTAGGCCGAGCCGAAGCCGGCGTCGAAGGAGCCGACCCGCGGCCCGGACTGGGCGAACGTCGCCTCCTCGCAGGCGACGGTCAGGTCGCAGAGCACGTGCAGCACGTGGCCGCCGCCGATCGCGATGCCGTTGACCGCGGCGATGACCGGCTTGGGGATGTCCCGCATGATCCGGTGCAGCCGCTCGATCTCGAAGGTGCCCCACTCCGTCTCGCCGTAGCCGCCGGTCTCGGCCCGCTCCTTGACGTCCCCGCCGGTGCAGAAGGCCCGCTCCCCGGCCGCGGTGAGGATGACGGCGGCGACCCGGGAGTCCGCCCACGCGTGCTTGAACGCCGAGATCAGCTCGTCGACGGTGCGGCCGCGGAAGCTGTTCATCCGCTCCTGACGGTCGATGGTGATGACCGCGTGGTTGTCCTCCTCGACGTCGTAGCGGATGTCGGTGAACTCCTCGGGCCGCATGCGCTCCACCCCTCCGTGGTCGCCGGGCACCGGCCGCGCTCCCCGGCCGGTATGTCGCCATGTTGACGGTCGTCACGAGCGGCTGGCAAGCTCGCCGGCGTGGTCTCCCGCCGCTGCCTGGTGACCGGGGCGGGGCGCGGCATCGGCGCCGCCGTCGCCCGGCGGCTGGCCGACCAGGGCCACGCGGTGGCCCTCTCCGCCCGCTCCGCCGACGAGCTGGCCGCCGTCGCCGCCGGCCTGCTCGGCCCCGCGCTGGTCGTCCCGGCCGACCTCACCGATCCCGCCGCCGCCGACGCCGTCCTCGGCGCGGTCGAGCGCGAGTGGGGCGGCCCGGTGGAGGTGCTGGTGCTCAACGCCGGCGCCGGCGCCTCGGCCCCGCTGGCCCGGACGACGGACGAGGACTGGGCCCGGATGCTCGACCTCAACCTCACCGCCCCGTTCCGGCTGCTGCGCCGCGCGCTGCCCGGGATGGTCGAGGCCGGCTGGGGGCGGGTGGTCGCCGTCGCCTCCACCGCGGCCAAGCGCGGTGACCCCTACGTCGCCGCATACACGGCGAGCAAGCACGGCCTGCTGGGGCTGGTCCGCTCGGCCGCCGCCGAGGTGGCCGGCAGCGGGGTGACGGTGAACGCGGTGTGCCCCGGCTACGTCGACACCCCGATGACCGCGCTCACGGTGGACACGATCAGCGCCACGACCGGTCGCACGCCGGAGCAGGCGCGCGAGGCGCTGGCCCGCCGTCAGCCGATCGGCCGGCTCGTCGACCCCGACGAGGTCGCCGACGCGGTGCTGCTCTGCGTGGCAAGCGCGGCGATCACCGGGCAGGGCATCAACGTCGACGGCGGGACGGTGCAGTCGTGAGCGGTCTCGAACGCGTCGACCCGCCGGAGCTGGCCCGGCCCTCGGGCTTCGCGCACGCGGTGGTGGCCCCGCCCGGGGGGCGGACGGTGTTCCTGGCCGGGCAGACGGCGATGGACGCCGAGGGCCGGATCGTCGGGAGGGACGTCGTCGCCCAGTTCGAACGGGCGCTGGGCAACCTGCTCACCGCGCTGCGGGCGGCCGGCGGGTCGCCGGGGGACCTGGCCTCGCTCACCGTCTACGCGGTCGACCTGGCCGACTACCGGGCCCGAGCACGCGAGATCGGCGCGGTGTGGCGGCGGCTCGTGGGCAGCGACTACCCCGCGATGGCCGGGATCGGCGTGGCCAGGCTGTGGGACGACGAGGCACTCGTCGAGGTCCAGGGCACCGCCGTCCTCCCGGCCTGACGCTGCTCTGCCCGCGGCACGTCCGGTGCCGCTGCGGTCCGCGGGGCCGCGTTCCTGACCTGGCGTTACGTGTCCACAGGCCTTGCCCGGTCGGGTGTTCGAACATATGATCGAAGACATGGAGCGAGAGCCGGAACTCGGGGTGCTCGACCCGGACTGCCCGCCTGGCCCCGACGCCCCTGCGGTGGGCTGGGCGTCCGGGCCGCTGGGCGCGGTGCAGGCCGCCGACCGGGAGATCGCCCGGCAGACCGCGCGGCGGGCCCGGGCGGTGGCCGCGTTCGCCGCCTCCCGGCCGGCCTCGGCCGACCGGGCCCAGGGCGAACCCGGCGCGATGAGCCCGGACCGCTGAGCGGCCCGCGCCGAGCCGCTGCGCGCGGTCAGCGAGTGGGCCACCCCGGAGCTGGCGCTGGCGCTGAACCTCACCGCGCAGGCCGCCGAGGCGCTGCTGGAACGGTCACTGACCCTGGTGCACCGGCTGCCGGGCACGCTGGCCGCCCTGGAGACCGGCCTGCTGCACGCCGGGCACCTGTGGCACCTGCTGGACAAGGTCGCGCCGATCGCCGACGACGCGCGGCGCGCGGCGGTGGAGGCCGAGCTGCTGGCCTGGATGTCCCGGCGGGCGGCGGTGACCACCCCGGCCCAGCTGGGCGACCGGGCCCGCCGGATCGTCGCCGTCCGCGACGCCCGGGAGGCCGCCCGCCGGCTGGCCCGGGCGCTGCGCGAGCGCGGCGTGTACCTGCGCTCCGAACGCGCCGAGGGCATGGCCGCCCTCAGCGTGGTCTGCACGCTGCCCGAGGCCCGGGCGCTGCACCGGGCGCTGGGCGCCTGCGCCGACGCCCTGGGCACCGAGCCCGGCGATGCGCGCAGCCGCGGGCAGCGGATGGTGGACTGCCTGCTGGACCTGGTGCTGCGCCCCGGCGAGTGCGAGCTGCCGCCGGTGCGGGTGCTGCTCACCGTGGTGGCCTCGATCGGCACCCTGCTCGGCGGCGACGCCCCCGGCGAGGTCGACGGCCAGGTGGTGCCCGCCGAGATGATCCGCCGACTGCTGCAGGCCCTCACCGGCCACCACCCCGCCACCGACACGGAGCGCACCGCCTCGGCCGCGAACGCGCAACCCCCCGCCGACGCCGGAATTCGCGCCGGGGCCGCCGACGCGGGGAACGCCGCCGAGCCGGACACCACCGCCACCGACGCCGGACCCCCCGACGCCGCCGCCCCCGCCGCGGCCGCCGAGGGCCGGTGGCAGCAGGAGCAGCAGGCCGAGCTGGAACGCTGGTGGGCCGAGCTCGAGCGGCGGGTGCTCGCCGAGGAACTCGGCGGCGGGCCCGACCCGGCCCCCGACGCTCCGCCCGACGCCGCGCCGCCGGTCGAGGACCGGCCTCCGCCGGACGAGCCCGACGGCCGGCCGAAGGCCGGGACGGCGGCCGACGCCGATTCGCTGCCTACTCCCGCCGACATCCCGCACCTCGACGACCCCCGTCCCGGCGATCCGGCCGCCGGCGGGCCGCCGGGCGGCGGCTGGTGGGCCGCCGCCGACCGCGCCGTGGACGCCGCCGGCGCCGCGGTGCACGCC
>NZ_JALPKQ010000027.1:0-72845 GCF_051383655.1 Geodermatophilus sp. CPCC 205761 | reverse complement strand
GCCCTGGGGGGGGCCGGCTCCACCCGGGTCCCCGCCGCGGCGCCCGCCGCGGGACGCGCGGGGTGCGGCCAGTCCTCGTCGTCGGTCGGCTCGGGCGGCAGCGGGATGTCGGGCTCGCCGGCGGCGACCCGCGGCTGGTCCGGCGGTGCGGGCGACGGCTCGGGCTTCTCGGCCGCGGCCGGCGCGGGCCGGGCCGGCGCCCCGGACCCGGGCAGGGTGGTCTCGGGCCAGCCGTCGACCTCCGGCGGGCGGCTCGGCGCCTGCTCGGTCGCGGCGGCCGGGGCCGCGACGGGCGGTGCTGCGGGCGCGGACGGAGCCGGTGCGGACGGTGCCGGAGCGGATGCCTGCGACCGGCGCACGAACTCCCGGCGCGACCCGGACGACTGGTCCGGGGCCGGCGCCCCGGCCGGCTCGGGACGCGCCGGGGCCTCCCGGACCGGGGCCTCCCGGACCGGTGCCTCCCGGACCGGTGCCTCGCGAACCGGTGCCTCCCGGACGGCGGCCTCGCGGACCGGCGCCTCCCGGACCGGCGCCTCCCGGACGGCGGCCTCCGCGACCGGGCGACCGGCGTGCTCGCCGGCGATCGACATCCGCCGTTCCAGGCGCTCCAGGCGCTGCAGGGTGGCCGCCGCCGAGTCGTCGGTGGCGGGCAGCAGCATGCGGGCGCAGACCAGCTCGAGCAGCAGTCGCGGCGCCGTCGTCCCGCGCATCTCGGTGAGCCCCTCGTGGACCGTGTCGGCCATCCGCGAGAGGGTCGCCGAGCCGAGCGCCCGGGCCTGGGAGCTCATCAGGTCCAGCCGGTCGGGCGGGCAGTCGAGCAGGCCGTTGCCCCCGGCGTCGGGGACGGCGTCGAGCACGATGAGGTCGCGCATCCGGTCCAGCAGGTCGGTGGCGAAGCGACGGGGGTCGTGCCCGGCCTCGACCACGCGGTCGACGGCGCGGAACACCGCGGGCGCGTCGTGCGCGGCGAGGGCGTCGATCGTCTCGTCGAGCAGCGCGTCGTCGGTGACCCCGAGCAGGCCCACCGCGCTCTTGTAGGTGACGCCCTCGGGCCCGGCGCCGGCCAGCAACTGGTCGAGGATGGACAGCGAGTCGCGCACCGAGCCGCCGCCGGCGCGCACGACCAGCGGGAAGACCGTGGCCTCGACCTGCACGCCCTCGGCGGCGCAGGTCTTCTCCAGCAGGCCGCGCAGCGTCGTCGGCGGCACCAGCCGGAACGGGTAGTGGTGCGTGCGCGAGCGGATGGTGGGCAGCACCTTGTCCGGCTCGGTGGTGGCGAAGACGAAGACGAGGAACTCCGGCGGCTCCTCGACGACCTTGAGCAGGGCGTTGAAGCCCTGCGTGGTCACCATGTGCGCCTCGTCGACGATGTAGACCTTGTAGCGGCTGCTCACCGGGGCGAAGAAGGCCCGTTCGCGGAGGTCACGGGCGTCGTCGACCCCGCCGTGGCTGGCCGCGTCGATCTCGATGACGTCGAGCGAGCCGGGGCCGTCGGGCGCCAGCGCGACGCACGAGCCGCAGACGCCGCAGGGGGTCGACGTCGGGCCCTGCTCGCAGTTCAGCGACCGGGCGAGGATGCGCGCCGAGGACGTCTTGCCGCACCCGCGGGGCCCGCTGAAGAGGTAGGCGTGGTTGATCCGCCCGCCGTCGACGGCGTTGACCAGCGGGGTGGTCACGTGCTCCTGGCCGACCACCTCGGCGAAGGTCGCCGGGCGGTACTTCCGGTAGAGCGCCAGTGCCACGCGACGAGGTTACGTGGCGGGTCGGACGACGCCGGGAGGCCCGGGCGCGCGTTCCGCCGAGATCGGTGCCGGGGGATGAGAGGACCCCCCGCGCACCCGCCAGAGCCCGCTTATCCTTGCTGCCTTCCGGCCCTGGGGAGGTTCACAGGGTGACGCCACGCGAGGGGTCGTCCCCCACTCTAGGTCACGTCCGGCCGGACGCCGCCACGACCCCCCGCCGGCTTTCCGCCACCTGACGGCCGCACGCGCTGAGGCCGGGCCCCGCTGCTGCGCGGGACCCGGCCTCGGTGCGGAGGATGGGAGATTCGAACTCCCGAGGGGTTGCCCCCAACCCGCTTTCCAAGCGAGCGCCATAGGCCACTAGGCGAATCCTCCACGTGCGCGGGCCAGGATACCGGGAGCCGGTGTGCCGGTCAGCCACCGCACCCGGAGCGACCGTCGCGCCGGGGGTGGTTATCCGTCGGTGGACTGGGGAAGGCTGGTCCGGAACGCCGATCCCCCGCCGCGGCGCCACAGGAGGAAGCCCCATGAGCGAGACCGAGCAACTCCGGCCCGACGTCGTGGAGGCCATCGTCGCGGTGCTCAAGGGCGCCGACCCCTCGGGGCTGCCGCCGTCGGCCACCCGGGAGGAGAAGGACGCGGCGAAGGACCGCTACCTCTCCGAGTTCGTCGCCGAGCGCAGCAAGCGCGACCGGCAGACGCGCGCGTGGGAACTGCTGCTCACCCGCAGCTACGACGAGCCGCCCACCTGGCAGCGGCTCTTCGACGACCTCTCCCCCGACGTGGTCGACGAGCTCGGCGAGCTGTACGACGCCCTGCCGGCGGGGGCGCAGGAGGAGTACGCCCGCCGCTACGGCGTCCCCAGCGGCGTCTGACCGGCGCGGTGTCGGCGCAGGGCGGACGGAACGGAGGGTGAGCGCACCCGGCCACCTCGTGGGCGGGCGCTACCGGCTGCTCGCGAAGGTCGGCGGCGGGGGCATGGGCGCGGTGTGGCGGGCCACCGACGAGGTCCTCGGCCGGCAGGTCGCGGTCAAGCAGGTCGTGCCGGCGGCCGGCGCCGACCCCGCGGCGCTCGAGCAGCAGCGTCAGCGTGCCCTGCGCGAGGGCCGGATCGCCGCGCGGCTGAGCCACCTGCACGCCATCTCGGTCTACGACGTGGCCCTCGACGAGGCGGGGTCGCCGTGGCTGGTCATGGAGTACCTGCCCTCCCGCAGTCTGGCCGAGGTGCTGGCCGAGGACGGCGTGCTGCGCGTGGACCAGGTCGCCCAGATCGGCGCGCAGGTGGCCGACGCGCTGATCGCCACCCACGCGGCCGGCATCGTGCACCGCGACGTCAAGCCGGCCAACGTGCTCATCGGGGAGGGTCCGAACGTCGACGGCCTGGTGAAGATCACCGACTTCGGCATCTCGCACGCCACCGGCGACGTGACGCTGACCCAGACGGGCCAGATCACGGGCACGCCGGCCTTCCTCTCACCGGAGGTGGCGCAGGGAGCCGAGATGACTTCGGAGAGCGACGTCTTCTCCCTGGGCGCCACCCTCTACACCTGTCTCGAGGGCGAGCCGCCCTTCGGGATGGACGACAACGCCCTGCGGCTGCTGCACCGCGTGGCCGCCGGGCAGGTGACGCCCCCGCGCCGGGCCGGGTCCATGACGCAGGCGCTGACCCGGATGCTCGCGACCGACCCGGCGGCCCGCCCGACGATGACCGAGGTCCGCGACGAGCTCGCCCGGCTCGCCGCGGGCCGCGACGGCGACCCGACGACCGTCCTGCTGGCGCGGACGATCCTGCGCTCCTCGACGAAC
The DNA here is from genome assembly GCF_051383655.1 of Geodermatophilus sp. CPCC 205761. NCBI lineage: Bacteria > Bacillati > Actinomycetota > Actinomycetes > Geodermatophilales > Geodermatophilaceae > Geodermatophilus > Geodermatophilus sp. CPCC 205761. The sequence goes on along the minus strand of NZ_JALPKQ010000027.1, from coordinate 69,297 downwards.
CGGCAGCGGACGGCGGAGTTCGGCGCCGACGTCCTCCCGGCGGCGAAGGCCGGCGCACCGCGCACGGCCGTCCACGAGGTGCCGACGGCGCAGCCGTCCCCTCCGCCGCCCGCGCCCGGCCCCCCGCCCGGCCGGCCCGGCGCGGCCCCGGTGGTCACCGCCCGGCCGCGCGGACGCCGCTCGAGCCTGATCGCCGTCCTGGTGCTGGCCGTGCTGCTGGTCGTCGGGGGCGTCGCCTGGCTGGCCACCCGCGGCGACGACCCCGAGGGGACGACGACCGCCGACGCGACGCCCACCTCGGCCGCCCCGGACGACGAGCAACCGGCCGCGCCCAGCGAGCCGGAGCCGGCCCCGTCCTCCGGTGGGGGCGACGAGACGGCCGCCGACGACGCCCCGGCGCCCGACGAGGACGCACCGGCTCCCGACGACCCGACCGCCGTCGCGGAGCAGACCCTCGACGAGTACTACACGCGGCTGCCCGACGACCCCGACGCCGCGTACGCGATGACCGGGCCGACGCTGCGCGCCGCCGCCAGCGCGGGCTACTACCGGGACTTCTGGTCCCCGTGGTCGGAGGTCGAGCTCGAGGACCTGCGGGACGTCGAGGAGCAGGGCGGCGGGGCGGTCACCGCGACGACGGAGGTGCGCTTCACCCGGGCCGACGGCAGCGGCCACACCGAGCTGCACGAGGTGCGCTTCGTCCCGTCCGACGACGGCGGGTGGCTGGTCGACCTCGACCGCTACGTCCGGACCATCGGCTGACCCCGGAACGACGGGAGCCGCCCCGGGGACTCTCGTCCCGGGGCGGCTCCGCTGGCGGTGGCGGTGGGATTTGAACCCACGGAGGCTTGCACCTCACACGCTTTCGAGGCGTGCTCCTTCGGCCGCTCGGACACGCCACCGCCGAAGAGACTACAGGCCCCGCTGGCGGCGGAAGAACGCGCGTAGGAGCGCGGCGGACTCCTCCGCGCGGACACCGCCGGTGACCTGCGGCCGGTGGTTGAGCCGGCGGTCGCGGACGACGTCCCACAGCGATCCGGCCGCGCCGGCCTTCGGGTCGTCGGCGCCGTAGACGACGTGGTCGACCCGCGCGAGCACGCTGGCGCCGGCACACATCGTGCAGGGCTCGAGGGTGACGACGAGCGTCGTCCCGGTGAGCCGCCAGCCGTCGCCGTGCACCCGGGCGGCGGCGCGCAGCGCGAGCACCTCGGCGTGCGCGGTCGGGTCACCGCGCTTCTCCCGCTCGTTGGCCGCCTCGGCCAGGACCGCGCCGTCGGTGCCGAGGACGACCGCGCCGATCGGCGTGTCCCCCCACTCCACGGCGCCCGCGGCCAGCTCCAACGCGCGGCCCATCGCCGCATCCAGGTCGGGGGTCACCGGGTTGCTCCCGGGGAGCTCGTGCTCTGCCCACCACCGTGGGCAGAGCACGAAGGAGGGGACCCGGCACATCCCCGCGGAGGCTCGTGCTCTGCCCAGCATCGTGGGCAGAGCACGAGCACCCGCAGACAGAGGTGTCCCGGGGCCGGGGTCACGACGCCGCGCCCCGCGGGGACGAGCCCGGCGGGGAGGGCTCCAGCGGGATGCCGACCAGCGCGGACAGCTCGGCCAGCGCCGCGGCCGGGTCGACCACCTTGATCGTGTGCATCCCGAGCGCGCGGGCCGGCTTGAGGTTGATGCCGAGGTCGTCGAGGTAGGCACAGTCGCCCGCGCGGATCGGCCAGCCGACGGCGTCGGACAGCCGGGTCAGCGCACGCCGGTAGATCTCCGGCTCCGGCTTGCGCACGCCCTCCACCGAGGACTCCACGACCGCGTCGAAGGACGCCAGCAGCTCGCCGAGCCGGCCGGTGCGCTCCATCGGCGCGACGTTGTTCGACAGCAGGGCCAGCGGCACGCCGGCCTCCCGCAGCCGCCGCACCGCGGCCACCATCGCCGGCCGCAGCTCCCCCGCCAGGGCGGCGAGCACCCGGTGCGCGTCGAGCCGGTGCCCCGCGGCCAGCGCCTCGGCCTCGAAGGCGTCGACGAACCCGGCGGCGTCAAGCTCGTTGCGCTCGTACCGGGCCCAGGCGTTGGCGTCGGGGTCGGTGCTGTTGAGCCGCCGGATCAGCCCCTCGGGCAGCCCCACCTCGGCCTCGTAGGCCGCGAACGCCGGCATGGGGCTCTCGGTGAGGACGCCACCCAGGTCGAACACGACGGCGCTCACGCGGGCGGTGCCCTGGCCGCCGTCCGCGCTCACGGCCGCACCGCCGCGGCCAGCTCGTCGGCGAAACCCAGCCGCCCGGCGATCGCGGCGACCATCTCGTCGGCCCACAGGTCGTCGGCGGTCACGATCGACCGCAGCTGCTCGGCCGGCAGCCCGTAGTCGGCGAAGACGTCGAGATCGCCTCCGGGCCAGCCGGTCTCGTCGTCGTCGAACGCGCCGTCGGCGTCCACGGCGATGCCGTAGCGCTCCACCGCCTCGGCGGCGAGCACCCACTCCTGCATGGTGGCGTCGGAGACCAGGGCGCGGACCAGGCCGCCCGGCCCGTGCCGGAGGACGACGAAGTACAGCCGCGAGTCGACGACGATCACGAACGGCCCCGGCCAGGCGTCGGCACCCGGCTCGCCCAGGGCCCGCTCGAGCACCGGCAGCTCGTCCCCGGCGTCGGCGGCGAGCAGCTCGACCCGCCAGCGCCCCTCCGGGCGGCTGACCCGCACCGCCCAGCTCCCGCGGGCGTCGGGCCCGGTCACCGCTTGCGCAGCATCGTCAGGCCGTCGGCCAGCGGCAGCAGCACCGTCTCCCAGCGCGGGTCGGCGGCCAGGGCGGTGTTGAGGTCGGCGATCGCCCGCTCGTTGTCGCCCTGCGGATCGAGCACCCGGCCGCCGGCGAGGGTGTTGTCGAGCAGCACGACGCCGTTTCCGGTCATCCGCGGGTGCAGCTCGTCGACGTAGTCGGGGTACCCGGTCTTGTCGGCGTCGACGAACGCGATGTCGAACATCGGCTCGGCCGGCAGCGCCCGCAGCGACTCGTGCGCGTCCCCCAGCCGGAGCTCGATCCGGTCGGCCAGACCGGCGCGCGCCCAGTAGCGGCGGGCGATCGCCGTCCACTCCTCGCTGACGTCCAGGCACAGCAGCGAGCCGTCGTCGGGCAGCCCGCGGGCGACGCACAGCGCCGAGAACCCGGTGAAGGTGCCGATCTCGATGGCCCGGCGGGCGCCGAGTGCCCGGGTGAGCAGCTGCATGAAGGCGCCCTGCTCGGGCGCGATCTGGAACGTCGGGGGCACCTCGCCGCGGTCGGCCAGGGCCGCGGTCTCGGCCAGGAGGTCGGCGGCGACGTCGTCCGGCGGCTCGGAGGCGGCCCGGACGTAGTCGCCGAGCTCCGGGGTGAGGAGGAAGGACCGCGGCGTCATGGCACGTGAGGGTGGAGGAGCGCGGAGGTCATAGCCTCTGATCATGGCCGATCAGCCGCCGGACGACGGTGCCGACGTCGACCCCGCTCTCTTCGCCCGGCTGGCGGCCGACCCGCTGGCCGGGCACCTGGGCATCGTCCTGGAGCAGGTGCGTCCCGGCTACGCCCGCGCCGCGATGACCGTGGGCCCGCAGCTGCTCAACGCCGTCGGCACCGCGCACGGCGGCGCGACGATGGCGCTGCTCGACGTCGTGCACGCGGCGGTGAGCAACAGCCACGGCACGGTGGCGGTCGCACAGGACGTGCACACCGAGTTCCTCGCGCCCGGCCGGCCCGGGGACCGGCTGGTCGCCGAGGGCACCGAGGTGCACCGCAGCAGCCGCACCGCCGTCTACCGGATCGACGCCCGCGCCCAGGACGGCCGGCTGGTGGCCACCGCGCTGGCCCGCGTGTTCCGCACCGAGCGCCCGTGGGAGTCGCCGGCATGACGTCCTCCTTCCCCGTCCCGACGATGCCCGCGCCCCCGGTCGGCGTCGTCGGCCTGGGCCAGCTCGGCGGGTCGCTGGCCGCGGCGCTCGTGGCGGCCGGCCGCGAGGTCACCGGCTGGGACGTCGACCCCGCCGCCCGGGAGGCCGCCGCCGCGCGCGGGGTGCGGATCACCCGCGAGCTGGAGGGGGTGGTCGTCCTCGCCGTCCCGCTGCCGGCGATGGCGGGCGCGCTCGAGGGCCTCGCGGTCGCCCCCGACGCGACGGTGACCGACCTCGGGTCGGTCAAGGCACCGGTGCTGGCGCAGCTGCGCCCGGTGCACGGCGGCCGGTTCGTCGGCGGGCACCCGATGTGCGGCACCGAGCGCTCCGGGCACGAGGCGACCGATCCGGCCCTGTTCACCGGCGCCCGCTGGGCGGTGTGCCTGGAGCCGGACACCGAGCTGCCTCGTTGGCTGCGGGTGGCCGAGGTGGCGCTGGCCGCCGGCGCCGAGGTGGTCCCGGTGACCGCCGCCGAGCACGACGACGCGGTCGCGGCGATCAGCCACGTGCCGCACCTGCTGGCCGCCGCGCTGGCAGCGGCCGCCGCGGAGGCCGGCCCGCTGGCCCTCGCGCTGGCCGCGGGCAGCTTCCGCGACGGCACGCGGGTCATCGCCAGCGATCCGGCGTTCGTCACCGCGATGGTCGAGGGCAACGCCGGGCCGACGGCGGCGGCGCTGGCCCGGGTGCAGGAGCAGCTGGCCCGCCCGTGGCCGGAACTGATCGCCGCCGGGCACGCGGTCCGGGCGGGGACGCCGGCCGGGCGGCGGGTGGTGCGCGTGCCGCTGGACCGCAGTGCGCTGCTCGCCCTGGGCCGCGCCGGCGGAGCGGTGAGCACACGGCTGGCCGCGTTCGTCGAGGGCTGGGTTCCCGACGCCGGCTGAACGGTTGTGCCCGCCGCGGGGCGGGCAGGGAGGGCGACATGGACGAGAAGGATCTGCTCAGCCGCATCCACTCCCTGGTGGAGGAGGAGCACCAGCTGCGGGAGGCCGGGGACCACACCGACGACCAGCGCTCCCGGATGTCCGAGCTCGAGGCACAGCTGGACCAGTGCTGGGATCTGCTGCGCCAGCGGCGCGCCAAGCGCCAGTACGGCGAGGACCCCGACGAGGCGTCCGCGCGGCCCGAGCAGCAGGTGGAGGGCTACCTGCAGTGACGCGGTGCCGGGCGGGCGGTGACCCCCCGTTGCACTACGGGACGTCAGCGGACGCATCTACTCTGTGAAGGGCGGTCGTGGGGGTCGCCGACGACGCCCTGACCAACCGACGGGGGAGCTGCGCGCATGGGTCGCCACGCCGAGAGCAGGACCGGACGCCGGGGCGGATCCCGCTCACCCCAGGTGCTGACCGCGCTCACGGTGGCCGCAGTGGTGCTGGTGGCGGGCGGGATCACCTGGTGGGCGGTCGGGTCCGGCGGCGGGGACTGCGAGCGCACCGACGTCGTCCGGGTGGCCGTCGCCCCGGAGCTCGCGCCGGTCGCCGAGGAGGTTCTCGGCGGCGCCCAGGGGCTGCGGGCGGAGGACTGCGCCGGCGTCGAGGTGAGTGCCCAGGAGCCGCTGCAGACCGTCGGCGACCTGGGCGCCCTGGAGGCCGGCGACCTCCCGCACCTGTGGGTGCCCGACTCCTCGCTGTGGCCGGCCCGCGCGGGCGACGTCCCGCTGGAGGTGGGCGAGTCCGTGGCCACCTCCCCGGTGGTCCTGGCCACCAGCCGGGCGGCGGTCGACGCGCTGGGCTGGACCGACCGGGCGCCGGGCTGGGGCGAGGCGCTGGCCGGACGGCAGGCGCTGGCCGTGCCGGACCTCGCGACCAGCGCCGAGGCCCTGGCCGCCCTCAATGCGGTGCGGACCGCGCTCGGAGCGGACGAGGACGCCGACAACGCCGTCGTCCAGGCGGTGCTCGCGGCCGAGCGCGGGCCGTCGATCTCGCCCTCCGAGGCGCTGGCCGCCGGCAGCGGGGACGCGGCCGACGCACCCCTGGTGCCGGTCAACGAGCAGGAGGTCTACGCGATCAACCGGGGCGCCGAGGACTCCGCCCTGGTGGCGGTCTACCCGGGCGAGGGCTCGCCGTCGCTGGACTACCCGCTCGTCCGGGTGGGCTCGGCCTCCGGTGCCGACTCGGCCGCGGTGAACGCCGCGGTGCGCGCCCTCACCTCGGACGCCGCGCGCACCGCCGTCCTGGCGGCGGGGTTCCGGGACGCCGACGGCGCCGCTCCCCCCGAGGCCGGCGAGGCCACCGGCATCCAGGAGGCCGCGCCCGAGGCGCTGCTGCTCGACCCGGCCCAGGTGCAGGCGCTGCTGGCCCAGCTGTCGGAGCTCGCCGACCCCTCGCGCATCCTCACCGTCTTCGACGTCTCCACCTCGATGGAGGCGCCCGCCGGGAGCGGCACCCGCGCCACCCTGGCCCGCGACGCCGCCAAGAGCGCGCTGTCCCTGGTGCCGGGGAACTTCTCGCTCGGCCTGTGGGTGTTCGCCAACGAACTGGAGGGCGAGCAGGACTGGACCGAGCTGGTGCCCACCCGCCAGCTCGACGCCGAGGTCGACGGCGGCACCCAGCGCGACGTGCTCGACGAGCAGCTGGACACCATCCCCGACCGGCTGACCCCCGGTGGCACCGGCCTGTACGACACGACGCTGGCCGCCGTCCGGGCCGCCCGGGCCAACTTCGACCCGACGGCGGTGAACAGCGTCCTGATGGTCACCGACGGCACCAACGACGACGAGGGCCTGGAGCTGGCGGCGCTGCTGTCGACGCTGCGCGACGAGGCCGACGACGAGCGGCCGGTGAAGGTCATCGGCGTCGCCCTCGGCCCGGACGCCGACCTCGCCGCCCTCGAGGAGATCGCCGCGACGACCGAGGGGGCGGCCTACTCCGCCGTCGACCCGACCGACCTGCAGACCGTCCTCTTCGACGCCCTCCGCCAGCGCGGCTAGCTCGTCAGGTCCGGGCGAGCAGCTCGGTCAGGGCCGTCGTGACCTCGTCGACGGTCACCTCGTCGAGGGCCGGGTCGAGCTCGGTGCCCCAGGGGTCGCCGGTGCCGTCGCCGTGCCACAGGACGACGTGCTGCGGCCGGTCCGGCGGGCCCCACAGCGCCGGTGACACCGGGCCGAACAGCACCACCGACGGCCGCCGGTAGGCGGTGGCGAGGTGCGCCATCCCGGTGTCCCCGCTGACCACGACCCGGGCGCGGGCGACGACCGCCGCCAGCTCCGGCGCCGACGTGCGGCCGGCCAGCACGGCCTCCTCCCCCAGCCCGGCGGCACCGGCCACCTCGCGAGCGAGCGGCACCTCGGCCGGGCCGCCGGTCACCCGCACGTCGAGGCCCGCCGCGGCCAGGTGCCGGGCGACGGCCGCGAACCGGTCCGGCGGCCAGCGGCGGCCCGGGAAGGCCGCACCCGGGTGCACCAGCGCGACGCCGTCCGGCGCCGGGACGGGGACGTCGGGCACGACGAGGTCGAGCGCGTCCGGGTCGGCCGCCACGCCCAGCCCCTCGGACACCAGCCGGCACCAGCGGCGCACCTCGTGCTCGTCGGGGTACCAGGTGGGGCCGGGGTAGCCGGGGCTGCCGAAGCACAGCAGCCGGCCGGGCCGGAGGTCGGCCACGACCACGTGCGAGGCCGGACCCTTGCCGTGCAGGTCGACGGCGAGCTCCGGCGGCGGACCGCGCCAGTCCAGCGGCTCCAGTTCGCGGGCGGGCAGCACCTCGTCGACGGCGTCGATCAGCCGGGCGAGCGGTTCCAGCGCCGTCGTCGTCGCCAGCACCAGCCGGTGGCCGGGCACGGCGGCCCGCACCGCGCGGATCGCCGGCACCCCGGTCAGCAGGTCCCCGAGCCCCAGCGGCCGCAGCACCACCGCCACCGGCTCCCCGTCACCAGGGACTTTCCGCGCCGAAAGTCCGCCTTGTGGCGGCCGGAGCGGACCCGGCGTGCGGACTTTCGGCGCGGAAAGTCCAGAACGGGGGCCTGTCACACGCGGGAGCGCTCGACCAGGGCGGTCGTGGAGTGGCCGTCGAGGTAGGGCAGGACGACGGCCTGGCCGCCCCACCGCCGCAGCACCGCGGCCTCGGGCAGGTCGGCCCCGGCGTAGTCGCCGCCCTTGGCCCAGACGTCCGGGCGCAGCCGGTCGAGCACCTCGGCGGGGGTGTCCTCCTCGAAGACGACGACGGCGTCGACGAACTCCAGCGCCTCGAGCACCCGGGCCCGGTCGACGGCGGTCACCAGCGGCCGCGACGGCCCCTTCAGCCGGCGCACCGACTCGTCGGAGTTGATGCACACGACCAGGCAGTGGCCCAGGCCGCGGGCCGCGCGGAGGGTCGCGACGTGGCCCGGGTGCAGCAGGTCGAAGCACCCCCCGGTGGCGACCACGGTGCCGCCGGCGGCGCGGACCCGCGCGATCACGCCGTCCGCCCCGGGCTCGGCGACGACGTCCGGAGCGACCGGCACCGCGTCCCACGCCGACGCGCCACCGCGCCCGACGAACGCCGAGGCCGCCGCGACCGCCCCTGCCACCGCCTCGCCGGTCACCGCGCCGTCGGCCAGCGCGAGGGCGGCCGCCGCGGCGAAGGAGTCCCCCGCTCCGCAGGTGTCCCCGCCGGTCACCGGCGTCGCCGGCACCACCATCGGCGCGCCCTCCCCGTAGGAGAGCAGCGCCCCGCGAGCACCCAGGGTCACCGCCACCGCGCCGACCCCCCAGTGCCGGATCAGCGTCTCGGCCCGCGCCCCGACCGCGGCCAGCCCGTCGCCGTCGACCGGCGCACCGGCAGCCGCGGCGACGCGGGCCGCCTCCGCCCCGTTCGGGGTGACCAGCCGGACCGACGGCACCGGGTCGGCGCCGCGCGGGTGCGGGTCCCAGACCACCGGGCCGCCGGCCGCGGCGAGCGCGGCCCGGACGTCGGCGGCCGCCGTCGTGCCCCGGCCGTAGTCGGCCACCAGCACCGCCGCCGCCTCCCGGATCACCGCGGCCGCCGACGCCGGCAGCGCGCCCAGCGTGGCCACGGGCGCGCCGCTGTCCAGCCGCACCACCGAGTGGTCGCCGACGCGCACCCGCTGCTTGACCGCGGTGCCGCCGGTCGCCGGGATCTCCACCAGCCGCACCCGTCCGTCGAGCAGGGCGCGCAGCCGGGCCGCCCCCTCGTCGTCGCACGTCGGCGCCACCAGCACGACCTCGCGGGCGGTGGTCTGCGCCGCGATCACCGCGGCCAGCGCCGCTCCGCCGGGCCGCTCCCGGGTGTCGACGTCCTCGACCACGGGCACGGGGGCGTCCGGGGTGAGCCGCGACGCCGTCCCGACCAGGTCGACGTCGAGCAGCGCGTCCCCGACCACGACCAGCGGCCCCGTCACTGGACCACCCCGATGCGGCTGACCGGCACCCGCGCCGGCTCGGCGAGCACGGCGGCGTCGAAGGCGGCGCAGACCAGGTGCAGGGCGACCAGGTGGCACTCCTGCACGGTCGCCGTCCACGGGCTGTCGATGCACACCGCGTCGTCGGCGGCCGCGGCCAGCGGGTTGGGTGCCGGGCCGGTCAGCGCCAGCACGGTGATCCCGCACTCCCGCGCCCGCCGGGCGGCGGCGACGGCGTTGGGGCTGCGGCCGGACGTCGACAGGAGCACCAGCACGTCGCCGGACCGGCCGTGCGCCTCCACCTGGCGGGCGAAGAGCTCGTCGGCCGGGTAGTCGTTGGCGATCGCGGTCAGCGACGAGGTCTCCGCGGTGAGGCAGATGGCGGAGAACGGCGGCCGGTCGGCGCGGTAGCGGCCCACCAGCTCGGCGGTCAGGTGCTGCGCCTGCGCGGCGCTGCCGCCGTTGCCCGCCGCCAGCAGCCGGCCCCGCTCCGCCCCGCACAGCACGTCGGCGATCAGCCTGCCCCACCGGTCCAGCGCGTCCAGCTGCCCGTCCACCGACCGCAGCGCCGCCGTCAGGGAGGCCACGTGGTCGGCGCCGGTGAGGTGGGTGCAGGTGTCGGGCGAGACGGCCTCGGTGGCCGAGTGCGGGACCCCGCCGATGGGCGAGACGGTCATCGGGCGACCTCCACGGGACGGCGGCTGGCCAGCACCTGCCGGTAGACGTTCTCGGTGTCGGCGACCACGCGGGCCCACCGGTAGCGGGAGCGGGCCCGGCGCACGCCGGCCGCGCCGTAGGCGGCCCGCCGGGACTCGTCGGCGAGCAGCGCGGCGAGCACCGCGCCCAGCCGGTCGGGATCCCGTGGCGGGACGAGGTCGCCGGTGACGCCGTCCGCGACGGAGTCCTGCAGCCCACCGACGGCGGTGGCGACCACCGGACGCCCGCACGCCATGGCCTCCAGCGGGGTGATGCCGAACGGCTCGTACCAGGGCACGGCCAGCACCACGTCGGCCGAGCGCACCCACGCGGGGACGTCGACCCGCGCCACGGCGCCGGTGAACACCAGCCGGTCGGCGACGCCCACCGACGCGGCGACCGCGCGCAGCCGCCGCACCTCCGGATCGGCGTCCAGCCGGTCGACCGGCGGCCCGCCGACGACGACCAGCTCGGCGCCGGGCACCGCGGCCAGCGCCCGGACGGCGTCCTCCTGGCCCTTGCGCTCGACCAGCCGGCCGAGCACCAGCAGCCGCGGCCGGCCCGCCGTGCGCGGGGCGACCGGTCCCCGCGGGGTGAAGACGGCGGTGTCCACCCCGCACGGCACGATCGACGCGCGGTCGCTGTCCAGCCCCATGCGGCGCAGCTCGAAGACCTCGTCGGAGCAGGTGGCGACGACGTGGCTGACCGTGCGGCACAGTGACCGCTCGAGGTCCAGCCGCTGCGGCGGGGAGGTGTCGGCGGCGCCCTGGTGGCGGCGCTTGACCGAGCCGAGGGCGTGGAAGGTCTGGACGACCGGGATCGTGCCCGCCCGCCCCGCACCGGCCGCCGCGACCGAGGCCAGCCCGCTCATCCAGAAGTGCGCGTGCACGATGTCCGGCGGTGCCGCGGCCCAGGTCCGTCGCAGCACCGCGGCGAACTCCGGCATGTGCCGCAGCAGGTCGTCCTTGGGCAGGACCCGCTCCGGCCCGGCGGTCACGTGCGCGACGTCGTAGCCGTCGGCCGTGGGAACCCGGTCCGGCTGGCCCGGGTCCTCGCGGCGGGTGTGCACGGTGACCGCGTGTCCCCGCCGGGCCAGCCCCGCGGCCAGGGCGGCGACGTGGACGTTCTGCCCGCCGGCGTCCACGCCGCCGATCGCGGCCAGGGGACTCGCGTGCTCGGACACCAGGTCGATCCTCACCGCCTCACCTCCTCCAGGAGCCGGTCCCAGTCGGTCAGGAAGCGCTGCAGCCCGTAGCGCTCCAGCGCTGCCGCCCGCGCGGCCTTGCCGGCGAGGCCGGCGGCGTCCTCGTCGTGCAGGAAGGTGCGGACCGCACTCCAGAGACGCTCCGGGTCGGTCGAGAGCACGCCCGCCTCGCGGGGCACCGCCTCGACCGCCTCGGTGGTGGCCAGCCCGACGACCGGCATGCCCAGGTGCATCGCCTCGAGCAGCGAGAGCCCGAGCGACGTCCAGCGGACCGGGTGCACGTACACCCGCCGCCGGGCCAGCTCGGCGTGCATCGCCGCCTGGGGCGGGTCGTCGAACAGGCCGACCCGCGCCGGGTCGAGGCCGTACCGCTCGTGCAGCCCGGTCAGTCCCATGCCGAAGACGTCGACCGGCGCGACCGCGGCGAGGCCGGGCAGCAGGTCGGCGCCGACGGTGCGGCCGCGGCGGACGGGCTCGTTGGTGACGACGGCCGCGCGGGCCAGCTCGCCGGTCCAGCGCTCCCCCGGGTCGACGATGCCGTGCTCGATGACCGTCGTCGGGGCCCGGCCGTTGTCGTAGAAGAGCCGGTTGAAGTGGGTGACGTGGGCGACGGGGATGTCCGTCCGGTCGGCCAGCGGGTGGCGGGTGTGGGGCACGGGTCCGTCGTCCGGCTCCAGGCCCGGCGCGTTGTGCTCGAGGAAGACCGCGGGCAGGTCACGCCCCGGCTCGCGGCCCAGCCACTCCCGCACCAGCTCCAGGTCACGGGTCCGCTGCAGGACGACGACGTCGACGTCCTCCTCGCGCAGCGCCTCCGGCGTCACCTCGCGCGCCGACGCCGGCCAGTCCCAGGTGCGGGCGCGGCCGAGCCCGTCGGGGCCGCGGTCCGGCGTGACCGGCAGCAGGTACTCGTGCCGGCCCTGGACGAACGCCGTCGTCCACGACCCGTGCACGTGCCAGAGCAGCACCCTCACGCTGTGCCCACCCTCTCCACCGTCGGGACCACCTTCTCGACGGCCGCGACGACGTCGGCCGCGGTCACGGACGTGAGGCACGGGTGCCCCGGCACCGGGCACTCGCGGGCCCGGCTGTCCCGGCAGGGGGCGTCCTGGTCCCCCAGGAGCACGGTCGGCACGCCGTAGGGCGCCCAGCGGACGGCCGGCACCACCGGGGAGAACAGCGAGACGACCGGCGTCCCGACCGCCGAGGCCAGGTGCGCGGGGCCGGTGTTGCCGACGACGACGGCGGCGGCCCCGTCGAGCAGCGCCGCCATCTGGGCGAGCGAGGTGTCCCCGCCGAGGTCGACGCCGCGGGCGCCCGCCACGGCCGCGGTCAGCTCCCGCTCCCCCGGCCCGCCGGTGACCAGCACCCGGTGCCCCGCGTCGGCCAGCGCCTCGACCGCCTCGGCGCAGCGGTGCGCCGGCCAGGCGCGGGCCGGCACCGATGCGCCGGGGTGCAGGACGATGTAGCCGGGCTGGAGACCGCCGGGGGCGACGTGGCCGGGTTCGTGCGCGACCGGGGGCAGGGGCCGGCGCACGGCGAGCCGACCGTCGTCCCCGGCCGGCAGCTCGAAGCCCGCGGCGCGGGCGAGGGACAGGGCGCGCTCGGGCTCGGGCAGGTCGTCGTCCACCCGGTGGCGGACGTCGAGCAGCGCACCGGGGTAGTCGACGCTCGTCGCGGAGATCCGCGGCACGCCGGCCGCCCGGAGCACCAGCGCCAGGGGCAGGGGCGACTGGTGGAAGGACGTCGAGACGACGGCCTCGTCGGGTGCCAGAGCGCGGATCCGCTCGGTGAGGGCGGCGAGGTCGTCCGCATCCACCGGCGGCGGGTCGGCGACGATCCACGGGCAGCGCCAGGTCCAGACCTCGTCGACCCCGGGCAGCAGCGCCGCGGCCTCGGCACCGGCGGGTCCGGCGAGGAACACCACCCGGTCGGCGCCCGCGGCGACCGCCCGGACCATCGGCCCCTGCACGAGCACGTCGCCGGCGGAGTCCAGCCGGGCGACCAGCACCGTGCGGCTCACCACGCCCCCGCCAGGACCGCGTCGACCGCCCCGCGCAGCGTGACCGCCCGGCGCGGAGCCGCGGCGACCTCGGCCTTCCGGGTGACCGGGGTCGGCACGAGGATCCCCGTCGCGCCCGCGGCGGCCGCGGCCTCGCCGTCGGCTCCGATGTCGCCGATGACCACGCACCGGGCGGGATCGACGTCGAGCTCGGCGCAGGCGGCCTTGACCATGCCCGGGGCGGGCTTGCGGCAGGCGCAGCCGTCGTCGGGACCGTGCGGGCAGACCTGGACGGTGTCGAACGGCCCGAGCAGCTCGTCGAGCCGGGCCATGCAGGCGTCGACCTGCGCGCGGGTGATGAGGCCGCGGGCCACGCCGGACTGGTTGCTCACCACGCCGACCAGCACCCCGCGGGCGCGCAGCGCGTCGACCGCCTCCGCGGCGCCCGGGACGGGGGTCACCAGCGCGGGGTCGCCGTTGTACGGGTAGTCGCGCACGAGCGTGCCGTCCCGGTCGAAGAGCACCAGGTCGGGCAGCCCGCGCCACGGCCGCACCCGCCGGTGCGTGACCACTCCGCGCAGCCAGTGCCAGGTGGCCAGCGGCGGGATGGCGGCGCTCGTGGTCAGCATGCTGGCGACCTCGGCCCGGTCGCGGGGGCCGGGGGCGATCCGCGCCCGGGCGAACTCGGCGGTGCCGACGGCCCAGCCCAGCGCGGCGGCCAGCGCCGCCCGCGGCCGGCGTGCGGCGGTCAGGCCGACCGCGGCCACCGCGGCGGCGGTGACGGCGAGGTGCTGCGGACGGCGCCCCAGCGGGGCGTCGGCGCGCTCCCGCCAGCCGCGGCCGTGCAGCCGCCGCATGAGGACGTCGTCGGCGTTGCCCGCCTGCACGCGCGCGCTGACCCACCGGTCGACCGGGCGCACCGGGTGGGTGATCCACCGCTGCCCGCGGACCAGCCGCGAGCCGGTGTCCATGACCCGCAGCGCGAGGTCGGAGTCCTCCCGGAAGGCGCGGGGGAACCGCTCGTCGAAGCCACCGACCGCAGCGAGCACGGACCGGCGGTAGGCGAGGTCGGCGGTGATCCAGGAGCTGGTGGCCAGGCCGGCGGTGCCGCGCTCCCAGTCGGTGGGGCGGCGGCCCTCCGGCAGCGGCACCCGCACCCTGCCCTGGCTGCCCGCGACGTCGGCCGGCAGGTCGGCGAGGTCGTCGGCGAGCTGCCGGTACCAGTCGGGGTCGGGGACGACGTCGTCGTCGAGGAAGGCGATCCACTCCGCGCGCGCGGTGCGCCAGCCGAGGTTGCGGGCGCGGGCCGGACCACCGCCGCCGGAGCGGACGACCCGCACCGGCGGGAGGCCCGGGCGGTCGGGCCGCAGCGGCGGCCCGGCCCGCCGGTCGTCGACCAGCACGAGCTCGGCCGGGCGGGGACCGGGGGCCTGGGCGAGGGCGTCGAGCAGGACGTCGAGCGAGGGCCGGCCGACCGTCGGGACGACGACGGCGCACGACTGGATCCCCACCTGCATGTTCGCGTCCTGCCCGGTCCGCGCGGACCGGAAACACTACGGGCTTGAAGTGTTGTCCGCACGAAGAGGAGGACCCCGTCCTCCCCACCCCTCGCACGCCCGGGGCGCTGCCCTGGACGAGGCCACGAGGGGCCGTTCGTCAGCGGCGGGTCCGGGCCGCGGCCGAGACACGAGCGAGGGCGTTCGTGACGGTGGCGGCGTCGTCCCCCAGGAGGCTGAGCAGGTGGGCGACCAGGTCGTCGTGCGTGGGCGTGGCCTCGGCCACCTTCGCCCGGCCGGCCGGCGTCAGCCGGGCGTGCAGGAGCCGCCGGTCCCCCGCCGTCCGCTCCCGCGTGACCAGGCCCTGGGCGACCAGCCGGGTGACCGTGCTGGTCACGCCCGCCCGGGACAGTCCGAGCGCCTCGGCGACCTCGCCCATCGTGGCGCGCTCACCGGGGGCGTCGGCGATCTGCCGCAGGGCCTCGAACCCGGTGAGGGACAGGTCGTGCTTGCGGTGCAGCGCCGAGTCGACGCGCCGGGTGATCCGGTCGTGCACCTGGACGATCCGCAGCCAGGTCTCGGCCGGGCCAGGGGCGACCCCGGGGAGGGCGGCGGCGTCCCGCGGGACGTCGGCGGGCGAGACGTCCGGCGCGAGGGCGTCCTCCGGGAGGTGCACCCCTCCATCGTTCCCGACGTCGCGCTCAGGCGCTCCCGGGAGGAACGGGGCCCGGCGGCTGCGCCCGCCGCCGGCCGGCCGCGCGGGCCAGCCCGATGGAGGTGGCGAGCAGCGCCGATCCGGTGACCAGCAGCGGCCACGAGGTGCCGCCGTCCGGAACCGGCAGGTCGGTGGCCGCGGCAGCCGGGACCACCGGCGACTCGACCCCGGCCCCGGCGCGGCCCGGGACCGGCTCGACCTCGTCCACGGGCGCCGCCAGCACCGGCGGGGTCCCGATCGGGGGCACCTGCGCGGCGCCGGTCGGCGGGGTGATCGCCGCGCAGTCCTCGGCGGCCGGGCGGGTGAAGCTGTAGCCCTGCAGCTCGTCGGCGTAGGCGTCGGTGCCGTCGATCGACGTGTACCGGAGGTCGGGGTCGATCGTCTCGCCCCAGTCGACGTCGCCGGTGCGCAGCACCACGACCTCGCCCGGCTGCACCACCGCGGCGTCCTCACCCGCGGACGCGCGACTGGTGGCCAGCGTGACCTCGTAGGCGACGACGCCGCCGGTGATCTCGACGACGACGCCACCGGGCCGGCAGCTGGGGCCGTGCGTGACGCGGGCACCGGGGCGGTCGGGGTCGTCGACGGCGAGCGCCGGGGCGGCGCCGATGAGGCCGGCACCCGCGAGGCCCACGCACAGGCCCGCGACGGTGGCGGCGCCCCGGACGGCTCTGCTTGCGACCGGCACGTGCACTGTCCCCCTGGATCCCCGCCCGGCGCAGCTGCGCTGTGCCGGTACGCCACCCATGATGACGTCCGTGACGCCTCCCTGACGCCGGGTTACCGGTCAGTCGCGCGTGTCTGCACGGCGTGTCGGGAGAATTGTCGACCGAGGTCCGCGGCGGGGTGTGACGGAGGGCTCACTACGGTCAGCCGATGGACTCTGCCGCTGGGACCGGGCGCCGCCGGCAGGACGAGGTGTACCGGGCCGGGGTCTACGGCCGCCGGCCGCGGGTGCCGACGGCGGCCCGGGCCCTGCAGCGCCGCGCGAAGGCGCACCTGACCAACCGCGCCTACGCGTACGTGGCCGGCGGGGCCGGGGGCGAAGCGACGCAGCGGGCCAACCGGGCCGCGTTCGACCGCTGGGCCGTCGTCCCCCGCGTGCTGCGGGACGCGAGCGTCCGGGACACGTCGGTGGAGCTGTTCGGGCGACGCCTGCCCGCGCCGCTGCTGCTCGCCCCGGTCGGGGCGCTCGAGCTGGTGCACCCGGAGGCCGACCTCGCCGTGGCGCGGGCCGCCGCCGGGCTCGGCGTGCCGATGGTGTTCTCCAACCAGGCCTCGGTGTCGATGGAGCGGTGCGCCGCCGAGATGGGGGACGCGCCGCGGTGGTTCCAGCTCTACTGGTCGACGTCGGACGAGCTGGTGGCGAGCCTGGTCGCCCGCGCGGAGGCCTGCGGCTGCGACGCGCTGGTCGTGACCCTCGACACCACGATGCTCGGCTGGCGCCCGCGCGACCTCGACCTCGGCCACCTGCCGTTCGCGCTCGGCAAGGGCATCGCCCAGTACACCTCCGACCCGGTCTTCCGGCGGCTGGTCGAGCAGCGGGCGAGCGCCCCGGCGGCCCGCGACCGGCAGCCGCGACCGACGGCGGCAGCGGTGCGCGCGCTGGTCAGGATGGCCCGAGCCTGGCCCGGACCGCTCCTGGACAACCTGCGCTCACCCCTCCCGCGCGCGGCCGTCGAGACCTTCCTGGCCATCTACTCGCGGCCGTCGATCACCTGGGCCGACCTCGCCTGGCTGCGGGAGCGCACCCGGCTGCCGATCCTGCTCAAGGGCGTGCTGCACCCCGACGACGCCCGCCGCGCGCTCGACGAGGGGGTGGACGGCGTCGTCGTCAGCACGCACGGCGGGCGCCAGGTGGACCGGTCGATCGCCGCGCTCGACGCGCTGCCCGACGTGGTGGCGGCGGTCGGGGACCGCGCGCCGGTGCTGCTGGACAGCGGGGTGCGCAGCGGCGCGGACGTCCTCACCGCGGTGGCGCTGGGTGCGCGGGCGGTGCTGCTGGGCCGGCCGTTCGCCTGGGGTCTCGGGCTCGCCGGGGAGGCCGGCGTGCGGCAGGTGGTTGCCGACGTGCTCGCCGAGTTCGACCTCTCGCTGGGTCTCACCGGGCACGCGTCGGTCGGTCAGCTGGGCCCGGAGGCGCTGCGCCGCGTGCCCTGAGACGACACGCCGGGTCGCCCTTGACCCCGTCGTGTGGCCGGGGTCACAGTGTGCGTGGGCGGGGGTAGCCGGCAACGAGTGGCCACCCACTGCTGGGTGGACCGACCAACGCGGCCAGACCGTCAGGACCGGCCCCCCGCCCCTCAACCACCCCGGCCGGTTCCGAGACCGCGCGTCCTCGTTCGGTGACCGGCGGTCACGCCTCGTCGGCTGGGCTGGCGGCACGGCGGCTGACCAGCACAATCCTCCGCATGCGCACGTTGCGGGGCGCCGTCGGGTGGCTCGTCGGCGTGTTCGTGGTCCTCGTGGTGGCGAGCGCGACCGCGACCGGGCTGGCACGTGCCGCGGTCGCCTCCGCGCAGAGCGAGCTCGGCGAGCGCGTGCTGCCGGCCCGGCAGGCCGCGACCGACCTCGCCACCGCCTACGTCGACCAGGAGACCGGCCTGCGCGGCTACCTGCTGACCGGCGACGCGCAGTTCCTCGAGCCCCAGGAGCGCGGCCGCACGGACGCCGAGCGGCTGGAGGGCCGGCTGGCGGACCTGCTGGCCGACGACCTCGACGGCACGGAGCTCCTGGGCGCGGTCCGCGCGGCGGGAGCGGAGTGGCACATCGGGACGTCCGAGCCCGGGATCGACGCCCGGCGGCAGGGCCCGCTGTCCGCCGGCCGGCTCGAGGCACTGACCATGGACGGCAAGACCGCGTTCGACACGCTGCGGGCGGCGCTCGCCGCACTGCAGGCGCACGCCGTCCAGCGGACCGCGGACCAGCTGAGCGCCATCGGCACCGCCCAGACGGTGGCGAACGTCGTGGCCATCGGCGCGGCGGTCCTGGGCCTCGCCGTCGCCGTCGCCGTCGTCCCGCTGGGGCGGCGACTGATCACCGGCCCGCTGGACCGGTTGCTCGACGACGTGCAGGCGGTCGCCGCCGGCGACCACGGACGGCCCATCGCCGCCAGCGGCCCCCGCGAGTTCGCCACCATCGCCGACTCCGTCGACCGGATGCGCGCCAGCGTCGTGGCGCACTCCACCCAGCGGGCGGCCGCCCAGCGCGAGCTCACCCTCCGGCAGGAGCACGAGCGGATGGCGGCCGACCTGCACGACCTGACGATCCAGCGGGTGTTCGGGCTCGGCCTCGGGCTGTCGTCCCTCTCCCGGCGGCACGCCCAGCTGGCGCCCGCCGTCCTGCCGCTGATCGAGGAGACCGACCGCATCATCCGCGAGCTCCGCACGGTGATCTTCGACCTCGGTCGGTCCGAGGTCGCCGACACCCTCCGCGGCCGGGTCATCGACGTCGCGGAGGAGAGCGCCCGGGTCCTGGGGTTCACGCCCTCGCTGGAGTTCTCCGGCGCCGTCGACACCCTCGCCTCGGACGCGGCCGGCGCGGAGGTCCTCGCCGCGCTGCGCGAGGCCCTGAGCAACACCGCCCGGCACGCCGGCGCGACCCAGGCCGAGGTCTGCCTCGCGGCACAGGACGGCAGGCTGTGGCTGACCGTGACCGACAACGGGGTCGGCCTCCGCCCGGAGTCCACACGGGGGAACGGCCTGGCCAACCTGCAGGCCCGCGCGCAGCGGCTCGGTGGCACCGCGGACGTCCGTCCCGGTCCGCAGGGGACCGGGACGGTCGTCGAGTGGGAGGTCCCGCTCCAGAGCGCCTGACCGCCGGCCGGACGGCGCCGGTTCCGCTGGCCACCCAGACCTGCGAACTCGTGGCCATCAGCCGCTGATCACCACGAGATCGCAGGACTCGGCGCGGGGTCGGTCGGTCAGCTGCCGGAGACGTTGCGGCGCATCCTCTCCAGGACGGCGGCCACGCGGGCGAGGTCCTCGGGGTCCAGGCCGGCGCGCAGCTGCTCGTCGTGCTCACGGGCGGCGTCCCGCAGCCGGTCGAACAGCTGCCGGCCCGCTGGCGTCAGCTCCACCCGGCGCACCCGCCGGTTGCCGGGGTCGGCGGCGCGGGCCACCAGGCCGGCCGCCTCCATGGCGTCGAGCTGCTGGGTCAGCGTGGCCGCGCGCACGCCCAGCGCGTCGGCGAGCTCCCGCTGGGTCGCCACCGGACCGGAGCGCAGGGCGAGCAGCACCAGCCAGGTGGTCCGCGACCCGCCCGCAGCGGCGAGGCGGGCGTCGAAGGCGCGGCTCACCTCCCGGGCGACGCGGTGCAGGAGCAGCCCGATCGGCGGACCGCCGGGAGGGCGCGGCACGGGGGCAGACTACCGCATCCGTTCGGTACCTTACCTTTCGGTACCTTACGATCTGTCGTACCGTCGACGGCGTCCCGCCCCCTCCCCGAGGACACCGCGATGACCTCGACCCGAGCCCCCGCGATCCGCCTGCGCCTGGGCCCCTCGACCCGGCGCGGGGTGCTGCTGGTGCACCTCGCCTGCTCGATGGGCTGGCTGGGCGTCGACGTCGTCGTCGCGGTGCTGGCGGTCACCGCCGCCACGGCCGACGACCCGTTCCTCGTGGCGTCCGCCTACACGGCACTGCACACCTTCGCCGTGCCGGTGCTGCTCACCGTGGGCCTGGGCAGTCTCGGCACCGGGCTGCTGCTCGGGCTGGCCAGCCGCTGGGGCGTCGTCCGGACCCGGTGGGTGCTGGGAAAGCTGGTGATCAACGTCGTCCTGGTCGCCCTGGTCCCGGTGCTGCTTCAGCCGCAGGTCGCCGAGGCCGCCCGGCTGGCCCGCCAGGTGGACGCCGACCTGTCCGAGCGGCTCGGCCGCATCCCCGTCGACCTCCTCTTCCCTGGGTTCGTCTCGGGCACCGCGCTGGTGGTCGCCGCCGTGCTGGCCATCTGGAAGCCGTGAGGGCCGACGCGGCGCCGTCCGCCGGCCGGTTCCCGGTCGTAGGGACCGGCGACCCTGGCACCCGCGCGCCGCTGCGCTGGACGCTGGTCGCCTCCCACAGGCCGGGCCGGGCGGGTTCCGGCCCCTTTCCGGAGGGCCGGCAGATGGGCCGAGCGGTGCAGGTGGACGGCAACGACATCTGGGTGGAGCAGAGCGGCGCGGGGCCCGACGTCCTCCTGGTCAACGGCGGCGGCGACCCCCTCGAGGCCTGGCAGGCCCAGCTCGACGGCCTGGCCGGCGACTACCGGTTGACCGCCTTCGACAACCGCGACGTGGGCCGGTCGGTGCGCCCCGAGACCGGCTACACCGTCGGCGACCTGGCCGACGACGCGGCCGGGGTGCTGCGGGCCCTGGGCATCGGCGCCGCCCACGTCGCCGGCTACTCGGGCGGTGCCCTCATCGCGCAGGAGCTGGCACTCCGCCACCCCGAGGCGGTCCGGAGCCTCGTCCTGGTCAGCACCTGGGGGCGCCCCGACGTGTTCTGGCACCACCTGGTCGGCTCGTGGCTGTGGATGGCCGGGCATGCACCCGGCGAGCGCGCGTTCCTCGAGGCATTCTTCCGCTGGGTCTACACCCGCCGGGCGCACGAGGACGGCACCGTGGACAAGCTGGTCGACGAGGCGCTGGCCTTCCCGTACCCGCAGTCGCCCGAGTCCTTCCAGCGGTTCGCCGATGCGTTCTGGGAGCACACGACCGCCGACCGGCTGCCGCAGATCGCCGTCCCGACGCTGGTCCTGGCCGGGAGTGCCGACATCATCGTCCCGCCGCCCTACGGCCGTGCCGTCGCCGACGCGATCCCGGGGGCCCGGTTCGAACTGCTCGACGGCGAGGCGCACCAGCCCTTCCAGGAGGTGCCCGAGGAGTTCAACCGCCGGGTCGACGCCTTCTGGCGCGAGGTCGGCTGACCGCACAGAACATCGCGGCCCCGACCTCCGAGGAGGGCGGGGCCGCGGTGCTGTCTCAACCAGACGTGCACCCGAAGGGATTCGAACCCCTAACCTTCTGATCCGTAGTCAGATGCTCTATCCGTTGAGCTACGGGTGCCGGTGTTCAGTTGTCGTGCGCGGAGGCTCCGGGATTTGAACCCGGGATGGGGATTAACCCAAACCGCATTAGCAGTGCGGCGCCATAGACCGGACTAGGCGAAGCCTCCCGGGGTCCGAGTCCCCTCGGAACCACCGAGGAGAGAGACTACCAGCGCCGCGGGAGGCCCCGGCAGCGGGGGGCGTCAGACCGCGGCCAGTTCCCCCGCCGGACGGCGCACCCCGCGACGGCCGGGCACGAGCGTCACCGTGACCGCCAGCGCGGCCCCGGCGACGGCCAGCAGCAGGCTGCCGCTGACCCCGGACGGGCCCTCGATGAGCGCGCCGCCGAGGGCCGCCCCGACCGCCGAGGCGCCGGTGGCCATCGTCGACAGCCAGGTGAACGCCTCGGTGGTGGCGTGCGCCGGCGCCAGCGCACCGACCAGCGAGTTCTGCACGGTCAGCGTCGGGGCGATCGCCGTCCCGCCGAGGAAGAGCAGCGCGCCGAGCACCCACGGGCTGGACGCCGCGGTGAGCGGCGCGAGCCCGATCGTCACGCCCAGCAGCAGCCAGCGGTACTGCCGCGGCAGGGAGGCGCTCACCACGCGGGCGCCGAACCACAGCCCGCCGGCCACCGACCCGAGCGACCACAGGGCCAGCAGGACGCCGGACATCCCGGGCGAGCCCGCGGCGTCGGCGAACGCGGGGACCGCCACCTCGAGCGCGCCGAACCCGAGCATCAGCGCCGAGCCGCTGACCAGCACCCGCGGCATGCCGGGGGCGAGCACCGTGGTGAACGGGCTGGTCCGCTCCGCGGCCGGTGTCGGCACCCAGTCGCGGATCGCCCGCGACGTCGCGATGCCCAGGGAGCCGGCGACCGCCAGCACCCCGGCGATCCCCACGGCCCACGCGGGGCCGGCGAGCACGGTCAGCGCCGCGACCGCGGTGGGGCCGGCCACGAAGACCAGCTCGGTCGCGGTGGCGTCGAGGGCGAAGGCGGTCGGGCGCACCGCGGGGTCGACCCGCGACCACAGTGCCCGCACCGCACCGGAGACCAGCGGCGTCGCGGCGCCGGCCGCCGCGGAGGCGCCGACGACGACGGGGGTGGGCGCACCCCCGAGCACGGCCGCGACGAGCGCGGTCAGCAGCAGCGGGTACACGCCGGCCTGGGCCAGCAGCACCGGCCGCGGGGTCCGGCGGTCGGCCAGCCGGCCCAGCACCGGGGCCATGCAGGCCATCGCGATGCCGTAGGTCGCCGCCGCGAGCCCGGCCACGGCATAGGAACCGGTCTGCTGCTGCACCATGAGCAGCAGCGCCAGCGGCACCATCGCCGAGGGGAGGCGACCGGCGAAGCCGGCCACGAGCAGCACCGGGGCGGACGGCAGCCGCCAGACGCTCAGATAGGCACGCACGACGAACTCGCTTCAGGGGACGCACGGGAAGGGTAGGGGGTCAAGACTCGTTGACCACCTACAGGCTAGGGACGCAGAGGTAGGGAGTCAAATGAGTGACGACGCCTACAGTGCCGACGCGTCCGCGAGACGGTAGGGAGTGCCATGGACTACGACACCTACGGGTCCTCCGCCGTCGAGCTGGCGATAGACCTCGCCAACGCGGAGCGGGACGCCGGGCCGGAGTGGGCCGGGGCCTTCCTGCGCGCCCACGACGAGTGGTTCGAGCCCGGCACGGCGCTCGACCTCGACCCGGCCGCGGCGGCGCACGCCGCCGCGACCGCCGACCTGGTGCGCGCGGTCGCGGTCGCCGCGTCGCAGGCCGAGGTGATCGAGCGGCTCAACGACCTGCTCGAGCTGGCGCACCCGAAGCCCTACGCCACCGACCACGACGGCGAGCTGCACCTGCACTACGCCCGCGCCGACGCCCCCGTCCTCGAACAGCTGACGACGACGGTCGCCATGGGCCTGTCGCACGTCGTCGTCCAGCACGGGTGGCAGCGCATCGGCATCTGCTCGGCCGAGGGCTGCGACGACGTCTACGTCGACACCTCGCGCAACGCCAGCCGCCGGTACTGCTCCAACACCTGCGCCAGCCGCTCGACGGTCGCCGCCTATCGCGCCCGCCGCAAGGCCTGAGCGGAGTCGCTCGAGCGCGGAAACCGTCACCGAACGACTCCGCACCGGCTAGCGTTCCCTGCCATGCGGAGCGCCCGGCACTGGGACGCCCGCCTGCACTCCCTCGTGGGCGGCCTGCCCACCTCCCGCGCCGCCGACACCTGGCTGCGCCGGCTCACCACGACCGCCGACCACGGGAAGCTGTGGTTCGTCGTCGCCGCGCTCCTCCTCACCCGCCGCGGGTCCCTGCGGCGCGGCGCGATCCGCGGGCTCGGGTCGCTGGCGATGTCGAGCAGCCTGGTCAACGCCGTCCTCAAGCGGGTGTTCGGCCGCCGGCGCCCCGACCTCGGCTCGCACCCGGTCCAGCGGCTGCTGCACCGGTCGCTGACCACCCACTCCTTCCCCAGCGGCCACTCCGCGTCGGCCGCCGCCTTCGTCACCGGCGTCGCGCTCGAGGCCCCGGTCGCGGGCGCGGCGCTGGCACCGGTCGGGCTGGCCGTGGGGTACTCCCGGGTGCACGTGGGCGTGCACTACCCCGGCGACGTCGTCGCCGGCCTGGCCGTCGGCGCGGCGGTCGCGATGGGGACCCGGATCTGGTGGCGGGTTCGGCCGACGACGCCGGCCCGGGTGCGGACGGCGGGCAGCGCGCCGGCGCTGCCGGACGGCGAGGGGCTGGTGATCGCGGTCAACCCGCGGTCGGGGCCCGACGACTACGACCCCGCCGAGGACGTCGGCCGACTGCTCCCCCGCGCCGAGGTCCTCGAACTGCGGGAGGACACCACGGTCGGCGAGCTGCTCGCCGAGGCCGCCGCGTCGGGGCGGGCGCGGGCGCTGGGGGTGGCCGGCGGGGACGGCAGCGTGGCCGCGGCCGCCGCCGTCGCGCTCGAGCACGGGCTGCCGCTGGCGGTCCTCCCGGCCGGCACGCTCAACCACTTCGCCCGCGACGTGGGCGTGCACACCGTCGAGCACGCCGCCGAGGCGGTCGCCGCGGGTGCGGCGGTGGAGGTGGACGTCGCCGAGGTCAACGGGACGCCGTTCCTCAACACAGCCAGCATCGGCAGCTACCCGGAGATGGTGCGCCGGCGCGACGCACTGGCCGGCCGCATGGGCAAGTGGGCGGCGATGGCGGTCGCCGCCGCCCGGACCCTCCACCACGGGACGCCGGTGTCGCTGCTCCTCGACGACCGCCCGGTGCTCGTCTGGATCCTCTTCGTCGGCAACGGCCGCTACACCCCGCGCGGGCTGGCGCCGGCCTGGCGCCCGCGGCTGGAGGACGGGCTGCTCGACGTCCAGTACCTGCGGGCCGACGTGCGGTTCAGCCGGACCCGCGCCGTGCTGGGCTCGCTGCTGGGCGTCAGCGACCACAGCTCCGGCTACGCGGAGTGCCAGGCGCAGCGGGTGCGGGTGGTCTCCCGGTCGGGGCCGCTGCAGGTGGCCTACGACGGCGAGGCCGGGGAGCGGGCGACCGAGTTCGACTTCCGCAAGCGGTCGACGCTCACCGTCTACTGCTCGCGGACGGACTGACGGCCGCCGTCGACCGGCGGAGTGGCGGCCACCTCACTACGGTCCCGAGCAGGGGTTGTCCCGGCGCGACCCGGGGCACCGCAGGCCTGACACGCACCGCGACGGAAAGAGGTCCCCACCATGTTGGTCCGCCGGATCGCCCGGCCGATGCTCGCCGCCACGTTCGTCTTCGGCGGCGTCGACACCCTCCGCCACCCGCAGTCGCGGGTCGCGGGCGCCAAGCCGGTCGTCGACACGATCACCGAGCAGGCCGACAAGCAGCTGCCGGTGCAGGTGCCGCGCGACGTCGAGCAGTGGGTCAAGATCGACGCGGCGGTCAAGGTCGGCGCCGGGGTGCTGTTCGCGCTCGGCAAGCTGCCGCGGCTGTCGGCGTTGGCCCTGGCCGTCAGCACCGTCCCGACGACGCTGGCCGGGCACCGCTTCTGGGAGTACGACGACCCGCAGCAGAAGGCCGGGCAGACCATCCACTTCCTGAAGAACCTCGGCCTGCTCGGCGGGCTGCTGATCGCCGCCGTCGACACCGAGGGCAAGCCGTCGGTCGGCTACCGGGCCCGCCGCGCGGCACGCAAGGCCGCCGACACCACCGAGAAGAACTACGAGAAGGCCCAGAAGCGCGCGGCCAAGGCGCACAAGAAGGCCGAGCGCAAGGCGAAGCGGGCCTCCCGCTGAGCGACCCGCTCCGCCCCGCGGACGCGCTCCGGAGGATCGCCTTCCTCCTGGAGCGCGCCCGCGAGCCCACGCACCGCGTGGCGGCGTTCCGCACCGCCGCCGCTGTCGTCGACACCCTCGGCCCCGACGAGCTGGACCGGCGGATCCGGACGAAGACGCTCACCGACCTGCGGGGCATCGGTCCCAAGACGGGTGCGGCGATCGTGCAGGCGCACGCCGGCGAGGTCCCCGAGTACCTGGCCCGGCTCGAGGAGACCTACGGCGAGCTGGTGCCGCTGGCCGACGACGTCGCCGAGTTCCGCGCCGCGCTGCGCGGTGACCTGCACGTGCACTCGGACTGGTCCGACGGCGGCAGCCCGATCCGCGAGATGGCCGAGGCGGCGATCGGGCTGGGCCACGAGTACATGGCCCTCACCGACCACTCCCCCCGGCTGACCGTCGCCAACGGGCTCTCGCCGGAGCGGCTGGAGCGGCAGTTGGACGTCGTCGCCGCGCTGAACGAGGAGCTCGCGCCGTTCCGCATCCTCACCGGCATCGAGTGCGACATCAACGTCGACGGCAGCCTCGACCAGACCGACGAGCTGCTCGGCCGGCTCGACGTCGTCGTCGCCAGCGTCCACTCCGACCTGCGGGCCGAGAGCGCCGCGATGACCGCCCGGATGCTCGCCGCCGTGGCCGACCCGCACACCGACGTCCTCGGGCACTGCACCGGCCGGCTGCTCATCCCCCGGGAGCAGCGCGAGGGACGGCGCCAGCGCCCGCGGCCGGAGAGCACCTTCGACGCCGAGGCGGTCTTCACCGCGTGCGTCGAGCACGGCACCGCCGTGGAGATCAACTCCCGTCCCGAGCGGCTCGACCCGCCGATGCGGCTGCTGAACCTCGCGGTCGACCTCGGCTGCGAGTTCGCCGTCGACACCGACGCGCACGCGCCCGGTCAGCTGGACTGGCAGGGCAACGGCTGCGAGCGGGCCGTGGAGTGCGGCGTGCCGGTGGAGGCCGTGGTCAACACCTGGCCGGCCGACCGACTGCTCGAGTGGACGGCGGGCTGACCCCGCGACGCTACGTGACGGCGGCCGCCGCACCGCCGGACCCGCCCGCACGGCCGTCCCCGGGCCCGCCGGTCCACCCGCGGCGGTGACGGTGGGTGCGGGCGCGGCCGGGGAGGGGCTGGTCGTCCACCCACCCGGGTGATAACGCGCACGTTCGGGTGACCGCCTCGAGGAGCCGCCCGACGCCGCCGCGACGCCCCCCGAAGAGCTACCGAGGGGACCACGGACCATTGCGCAGGCCACAGTCATGGGGTATCAGGCGCAGCGACACGCTCGCTGAGCGGGCACGTGTGTGACCGATGTCACGCCGGGTGGGCCCGTCCGCGGGGCGACCAACCCGCCCGGCCGCGCCGAGGTCGCTTGCACGTTCGGAAGCCCACCCGGTAGTAATGGACCAGACCTCGGGGGCCACGGAGAGTCACCGTTCACCGGTGTGGATGGGTGAGCGCGATCGCTGGTTCCCGGGCGGTCGCGGCACCACCGCCGTGGCCAGTACACGACATCGGTCAGCACCACCAACGGGTAGTGATGATCCGCCGGGCGCACCTGGTCGCCATAGCCCGGCGGGGAGCAGAGGCGAAACCGGGCCCGTCCTAGAGAGGACACCCGCCTCATGCGTTCGCGACAGGTCATCGAGCTGCGCCCGCACTCGCTGCCCCACCACCCCACCGTGACGAGGATCGGCTCGCCGCGCGTGAGCGTCGTGGTCCCCACCTTCAACGAGGCCAAGAACCTCCCGCACGTCTTCGCGCTCATCCCCGACGACGTGCACGAGGTGATCGTGGTCGACGGCCGCAGCGTCGACGACACGATCGAGGTGGCGCGCTCGCTGCGTCCCGACGTCCGGATCGTGCTGCAGAACCGCCGCGGGAAGGGCAACGCCATGGCCTGCGGGTTCGCCGCGGTCACCGGGGACATCGTCGTGATGCTGGACGCCGACGGGTCGGCCGACCCCCGGGAGATCCCGGCGTTCGTCGGCGTCCTCACCGCCGGCGCCGACTTCGCCAAGGGCACCCGGTTCGCCAACGGCGGCGGCAGTTCCGACATCACCCGGACCCGCGCCTGGGGCAACCGGTGGCTCAACCGGATCGCCAACGTCCTGTTCGGCACCCGGTACACCGACCTCTGCTACGGCTACAACGCCTTCTGGTCCGACTGCCTGCCGGCGCTCGAGCTCGACGCCGGCGACCGCGGCAGCGACGCCAAGCTCTGGGGCGACGGGTTCGAGATCGAGACGATCATCAACACCCGCATGGCCAAGGCCGGGATGCACATCGTCGAGGTGCCGAGCTACGAGTTCGAGCGCATCCACGGCGAGAGCAACCTCAACACCTGGCGCGACGGGCTGCGCGTGCTCCGGGCCCTCGTCGTCGAGCGGGCGAACCGCAAGGGCCGCGCGCCGCGGGCCGACGTCGTCCCGGTCCGCTCGCTGGCCGACGACCGCGACGGCGCGGAGACCTCCGCCCGGACCGCGTGACCCCGGCGGACGGCCCGGTCCCCGGCGACCCCCGCGTGCCGCGCCCCTCGGGGCGCGCCCGCCGGTCGTGGGGCCGGGCCGTCCTGCCGTGGGCGGCCCTGGCCGTGCTCGCCGCGCTCGACCTGGTCGCGGAGTCGCGGTGGTGGCCCGTGCCGGTGGCGGGCCTGCTGGACGAGCCCGCCCACCTGATCACCGCCGGGCTGGTGCTGGCTGCCGTGGCACCGGCCGCGGCCCGGCCGTTCCTGCTCGCCGCGCTGGTCGGGTCGGTGGCCATCGACGTCGACCACGTGCCGCTCTACCTGGTCGGCGACGCGGTGGCCGGGGACGGCGGCCGGCCGGTCACCCACTCGCTGGCGTTCGTGCTGCTCCTCCTGGCCGCGGCGGCCGCGGTCCGGCGGTACCGCCTGCCGCTGGCCGGGCTGGCCTGCGGGGTCGCCCTGCACCTGCTGCGCGACCTGGCCACCGGCCCCGGCGTCCCGCTCCTGTGGCCGTGGCCCGGGGCGGCGCAGCTCCCCTACGCGCTCTACGCCGGCGTGCTCGTCGCGGCGACGCTGGCGGCGACCGCCCGGGCTCTGCGCACCGGAGGTCACCCCTCCGGAGGGCACTCCGTCGTCGGGCGGCCGGTGTGGCGTCTGCCCAGGTAGACTGGCCAGTCGTGTTCCGGGAGAGCCACAGGCGCAGGCGCGGGCCGCTGCTGGCGGCAGCCGCGGGTACTGTCGCGCTCGCCGCCACAGGCTTCGTCGTCCTGCGCGACGACGAGGTGGTGACCGCCCGGCACCCGTCGACCGCGCCGGCCTACGACCTCCCGGGCTGGGACCTCGTGCTGGCCGAGGACTTCGACGCCGACGCCGCGCTCGGGGAGTTCGTCGACGTCTACCCCGGCTGGGCGGAGTACGACGGCGCCCGCGACACCTCCCGCGACCTCGGCCGCCGCGAGTCGCACCAGGGCGTCTACAACAGCTATGTGACGACCACCGTCCAGGACGGCGTGGTCGACGTCCGGGTACACACCGACGACGGCACCCCGCAGGTCATGGCGCTCACGCCGCCGCCGAACGAGCAGTGGGCCAACGACCAGCTGCACGGTCGCTACTCGGTCCGGTTCCGCGCCGACGAGGTCCCCGGCTACAAGATCGCCTGGCTGCTGTGGCCCTCCAGCGACGACTGGTCCGAGGGCGAACTGGACTTCCCCGAGGGTTCGCTCGGCCAGGAGATCGTCGGCAACGCGCACGACGTCACCGGCAACCCGTCCGTCAACAGGTTCTCCATCGGCACCGACGTCACGATGGAGGACTGGCACACCGCGACCATCGAGTGGGCGCCCGGCCGGGTCACCTTCCTCCTCGACGACCGGTCGTGGACGACGACGGACCCGGAGGCCATCCCCGTCGACCCGATGCGCTGGGTGCTCCAGATCGAGACCGAGCTGTCCGCGGAGGCGCCGCCGGCCGACGCCGAGGGCCACGTGGAGATCGACTGGGTCGCCGCCTGGCGCGCGGAGTGAGCTGCGCCACATCCGGCGGCTGAACGGCCCCACGATGGGGGGTGCCCGCGCTGAATTAGGCCCCAGCACCCGCGGCGTCTCCCTACCCTCGGGGCCGTGATCAGCAGTGCAGCCCCCGCGCCGCTGCTGCCCGTCTCCGGGAACGTGCTCGTCCGGCTGGTCGACCTCGCCGCCGACGCCGCCTCGACGGCCGCCGCCCGCACCTGCCTCACCGCCGCCGAGCGCGCGCACGCCGACCGCGGCACCCCGGACGTCGCCGTCCGCCGGCTGCTGCTGCGTGGCGCGCTCCGGCAGACCCTCGCGGATCTCCTCGGCCTGGACCCGTCCGACGTCCCGCTCACCGCGCCTCCGGGCCGCCCCCGGCTCACCGGTGTCGCGGCCGCCTCCGGACTGGACGTGAGCTGCTCCGCGAGCGCCGGCCTCGGCGTCCTCGCCGTCGCCTCCGGCGCCCGGGTGGGCGTCGACGTCGAGCGGGTCCGTGCCGTGCGCCTCGAGGACGCCGCCGCGGAGGGCTGGCTGGGCGCCGCCGAGCGCGCCGCGATCGCCGGCTTCCCCGCCGGGGAGCGCGCCGTCGTCCTCACCCGCTGCTGGACCCAGAAGGAGGCGGTGCTCAAGGGCCTCGGCGTCGGCCTGCGCACCGCCCCCCACACCGTCGTCACCCCCTCCGCCGGGCGGGCTCCCGGTCGCATCGGCGACTGGGAGGTCCGTTCCGTCGAGGTCCCCGAGGGCTGGGTGGGCAGCCTCGCCCTCCGCCCGATCGACCCCGCCGCCCACGCGGCCGACCCCACGGGAACCCCATGACCAGCAGTCGCGAGGCCGCCGCCTCCAGCGCCCTGACCCGCCGCCCGCAGCTGGCCGACTTCCGCGACCGCGCGGAGGCCGCCGCCGGCCGTGACCTCGGCGACGCAGTCGCGATGCACGAGTGGTCGGTGCAGGAGTTCCGCGAGTTCTGGCGGCTGTTCCTGGACTGGGCGGAGCCGGTCACGGAGGGCTCGGCCGATCCGGTCTGCACCGGCGACGACGTCGAGACGGCGGTCTTCTTCCCGGAGGTGCGGCTCAACTACGCCGAGAACCTGCTCCGCCCCCTGCCGGACGTCGACGACGACGCGGTCTGCCTGACCGCGGTGCACGGCGACGGCAGCCGGGACCGCTGGACCCGCCGGGACCTGCGCGAGGAGGTCGACCGGACGGCGACCGCCCTGGCCGGCCAGGGGGTCGGCGCCGGGGACCGCGTGGTGGTGGTCGCGCCCAACAACGGCCGGGCCGTCGTCGCCGCGCTGGCCACCGCCGCGCTCGGTGCCACGCTGTCCTCGGGCATGCCCGACATGGGCCCGGCAGCGCTGCTCGGCCGCTTCACCCAGGTCGAGCCGGCGCTCCTGGCGCTGGACCGCACCGGGGCACCCGGCTGGGACGGCGCCGACGGCGACCTCCTGGACCAGGTGGTGACCGGCCTGCCCACCGTCGGCACCGTCGTCGTCCTCGACGCGCTCCCGCTGCCGGCACTGCCCGGCGTGCGGGTGGTGCGGCTGGCCGACCTGCTCGCCGACGTCGGCCCGGGGACCCCGCGCGCGCCGTGGCCGCGGATGCCGTTCAACGACCCGCTGTTCGTGATGTTCTCCTCGGGCACCACCGGCCCGCCCAAGGCGATGGTGCACGGCATCGGCGGAACGCTGCTGGAGCACCTCAAGGAGCACCGGCTGCACGGCGACCTCGACGCCCGGGACACGCTGTACTTCCAGACCACCACCGCCTGGATGATGTGGAACTGGCAGCTGTCCGCGCTGGCGGTGGGTGCCTCCGTCGTCCTCTACGACGGCCCCGTCCTCGGCCCGGAGACGCTGTGGCGGCTGGCCGCCGAGGAGCGGGTGACGGTGTTCGGCACCAGCCCGGCCCACCTCCAGCTCTCGCAGGACACCGGGCTGCGCCCGGCCGAGGCGTTCGACCTCGGTGCGCTGCGGGCCGTCATGTCCACCGGCTCGGTGCTGCACGACTGGCAGTTCGACTGGTTCGCCGGCGCGGTCGGCGCCCAGCCGCTGCAGTCGATCAGCGGCGGCACCGACATCATCGGCTGCTTCATGCTCGGCCACCCCGAGCTGCCGGTGGTCCGCGGCCGCAGCCAGGCGCTGAGCCTCGGGCTCGACGTCGCCGCGCTCGACGCAGCGGGCTCCCCCGTCCTGGACCGGCAGGGCGAGCTGGTCTGCCGCCGTCCGTTCCCCTCCCGGCCGGTCCGCTTCCTGCGAGACCCCGACGGCGCGCGGCTGCACCAGGCCTACTACTCGGACCACCCGGGCGTCTGGACGCACGGCGACGTCGTGGACATCGCGCCGGACGGCACGGCGCGGGTGCACGGGCGCTCCGACGGCGTGCTGAACATCGACGGCATCCGCATCGGGCCCGCCGAGATCTACCGCATCCTCAAGGGACTGCCGGAGATCGCCCAGGCCGTGGCGGTCGAGCAGCGGCACCCCACCACGCCCGGGGCGACCCGGCTGGTGCTGCTCGTGCAGCTGCACGGGGGCGCCGTCCTCGACGGTGAGCTCGAGCGCCGGATCCGGACGACCCTGCGCCGCGAGGCCACCGCCGCGCACGTGCCGGCCCTCGTTCTGGCCGTCCCCGAGGTGCCCCTGACGCACAGCGGCAAGGTCTCGGAGAAGGCCACCCGCGACACCGTCAACGGCGACCGCGTGGTCAACGTCGACGCGCTGCGCAACCCTGGTTCCCTGGCGACCATCACCGCCGCCCTGCGCGCGGCGACCGGGCAGGCGGTGCCGGCGCCGTCCGCCGAGCCGGTGCCCACCGTGCCCGTGCCCCGCGTCGCGCCGGACGCGGGGGACGCGGCGCCCGTCACGTCGGCGATCGCCGGCATCTGGCGCGAGCTGGGGGTGACGCCGCACGCCGGGATCGAGGACTTCTTCGACCTCGGCGGCACCTCCCGGCAGTCGATGACGCTGCTGCGTCGGGTCAAGCTGGAGCTCGGCGCCGACGTCTCCATGGAGCAGTTCCTCGCCGACCCGACCGTCGCCGGCCTGACCGCGGCGGTGCTGACCACCTCGGGAGCCTCGGCCGTTCCGCTGCTGGCCGCCGGCGACCCGGCCGGGACGCCGCTGTTCCTGCTGAACGACGCCTGGGGCGAGGTCGAGGTCTACCGGACGCTGGCCGAGCTGCTGGTCGGCGCGGGGCCGGTGTACGGCGTCCGGGCGGAGCTGGTGGGCGTCGACGGCCGGCGCAAGTCGATCGACGACCTGGCCGACGAGCACGCCACGACGCTGGCCACCGCCCGGCCGGAGGGCCCGCTGCGGCTGGCCGGCTTCTCCTTCGGCGGGCTCGTCGCCTTCGAGACCGCGCGCCGGCTGCGCGACGCCGGGCGGGAGGTCGAGTTCCTCGGCCTGCTCGACCCGCTGCCGCCGGAGGACAGCCTGTCGCCGGTGCGCCGGCAGCTGCACCGGCTGACCGGCCAGGTCGGCGCGCTGATCCCCGGGCTCGGGTCCCGGCGGCTCGGCGACGTCCTGCGGCACCGGTTCCGGCCGGAGAGCCGGCCGGTCGACCAGCAGGCGCTGGACGAATCGGGTGGGGTCTACGCCCGGCACCGGCTGCGGCGCTACGACGGTCCGGCGACCTACTTCCGGGCGCGGCGGCGGATCCCGGTCACCGGGCACTTCCTGTCGGCCTGGCGGGCGGCCGCGCCGCGGCTGGACGTCGTGTCGGTCCCGGGCCCGCACCACGACCTGCTGGCCGGCCGGCACGTGGTCGCGCTGGCCGTGCAGATGTCGTTGGCGATCCGGACGGCGGCCCGGTCGCGCCGGTCCTGACTCCCGCCCGCGGCGGCGCCGTCCCGGAGGACGGCGCCGCTCAGCGAGCGAAGAGGCGCAGCAGCGGGCGGCGGTAGCGGCCGCAGGCGCACAGGGCGCAGTCGGTGCCCCGGCGGTAGTGCTCGTGTGCCTGCTTGCCGTGCCCGCAGGTACACGACCGGCCCTCGATGGAGACGGCGGCGGCGGCGACGCGCAGCGCCGCCGTCCGGTTCACCCGGGGAGCGGGGAGCGGGTCGGAGCCCAGTGGGTGCACAGCCGCGTCCTTCACGTTCACGTGGAGCCGCGGCCCGTACCGGCGCGCAGCAGTAACGGAGCAGACACTAACTGTCACTGCCCGGGGTCTGCGCGTCACGACACCACCTTCTCCTGCCGGCGTCTTCCGTCACACCCCTCGTCCCGCAGCTTGAGATGAACCCGGTCGGGGGAATCGGTGCACGACCACGCCCCGTTACCCTCGGTCCGTGCACCATTCGCTCTCGGTCGTCATCTGCGCGTACACCCTCGACCGGTGGGGCGACATCGAGGCCGCGGTCGCGAGCCTCCAGCGGCAGGAGCGCCGCCCGGACCAGGTCGTGCTCGTCGCCGACCACAACCCCGAGCTGCTCGAGCGCGCCCGGACCGCCTTCCCCGACGTCACCGTGCTGCCCAACGCCGGCCCCCGCGGGCTGTCCGGCGCCCGCAACACCGGCGTGGAGGCGGCCACCGGCGACGTGGTGGCCTTCCTGGACGACGACGCCGCGGCCGATCCGCTCTGGACGGCGCAGCTGCTCGAGGCCTTCGCCGCCGGGGACGACGTGATCGGCGTCGGCGGCTGGGTGGAGCCGGACTGGCGAGCACCGCGCCCGGCCTGGTTCCCCGATGAGTTCCTCTGGGTGGTGGGCTGCAGCTACACCGGCCTGCCCACGACGCGGGCGGAGATCCGCAACCCGATCGGCGCCAACATGGCGTTCCGGCGCGACGCGTTCACCAAGGCCGGCGGCTTCGACTCCGACATGGGCCGGATGGGCGCCGACGCGGCCGGCTGCGAGGAGACCGAGTTCGCCATCCGTGCCCGGCGCGCCCTTCCCGAGACCCGGGTGGTGCTCGAGCCGTCGGCGCGCTGCCGGCACGGCGTCTCGCCGGACCGGGTGACCCGCACGTACTTCCGGCGTCGCTGCCGGGCGGAGGGGCGCTCCAAGGCCCTGGTCAGCCGGCTCGCCGGCGCGGAGTCGGCCCTGGAGACCGAGCGCACCTACGTGCGGCGCACGCTGCCCCGCGGCGTGCTCCGCGGCCTGGGCCGGCTGGTCCGTGGCGACCGCGCCGGCGGCGCGCAGGCGTGGGCCATCGTCGAGGGGACGGCGCTCACCGCCGGCAGCTACGCACTCGCACGGGTGAAGCAGGCCCGCGGCGGCGCCGCGCCCGTTACCTGAGGGTTTGCAGAACGGATATGTTCCGAGTCATGGACGAGCGGAGCGCGCCCCGCACCCGCACGCCGGTGCCGATCCTGCTCTACCACGCCATCACCGAGACCCCCGGCGAGCACATCGCCCCGTTCGCGGTCTCGCCCCGGGCATTCGCCCAGCAGCTCGACGTCCTGGTGGACGCCGGCTACCGCTGCATCACCTTCGGTGAGCTGGTCGCGGCCGAGGTCGCCGGCCGGCCCCCGGGCTCCGACGGCGGGAGGGTCGCCGTCATCACCTTCGACGACGGGTTCGCCGACTTCGCCACGGCGGCCCTGCCCGCGCTGCGCGACCGGTCGCTGGTCTCGACCCTGTACGTGACCACGGGCTGGCTCGAGGGCGGCCCGGAGCGGCGGCCGGGGCCGAGCGACCGGATGCTGTCCTTCGCCGAGCTCCCCGGCCTGCTGGCCGAGGGCGTCGAGCTGGGGGCGCACAGCCACAGCCACCCGCAGATGGACACGCTCCGCGCCGCGCAGCTGCGCGAGGAGCTCGTCCGGCCCCGGGAGCTGCTCGAGGACGTCCTGGGCCGGCCGGTGACCACCTTCGCCTACCCGCACGGCTACAACGGCCCGCGTGTGCGCCGGGCCACCCGGGCCGCCGGCTACGACAACGCCTGCGGGGTGCGCAACGCGCTGCACTGCGCCGGGGAGGACGTCTTCGCCATCTCCCGGCTCATGCTGCGCCGCACCACGACCCTGGACCAGCTCTCCCGCTGGCTGCAGGACGTCGAGTGCACGCCGGTCGACCGCGAGGCCTGGCCGACCCGCGGCTGGCGGGCCTACCGGCGCGCCCGCGCGGTGGTCCGCCGCCGGCCGGGCTCGGTCTACGCCTGACCGACCCCAGGGCCAGGCCGGGGCGTCGCGGTCAGGGGAGGTCGGCGAACCACTCCGCGAGGTCCTCGCCCTGGAAGCAGGACGGCGCGACGTGCTCGCCCTCGCACTCGACCACGCTGATGTCGGCGGCGTCCTCGACGCGCGCGACGAACGGCTCGGCGTTGTCCGCGTTGATGACCACCTCGTCCTCGGTGGCGAGGTAGAACCGCATGCTCGTGCCCGCCCAGTCCTCGGCGGGCCGAGCCGCGGGGTTCTGCTCCCCCGTGGGGAACGTCCCGTCGTAGGCCTGCAGCACCTGCGGCTCCTGCTGGGTGCCCAGGACGACGTCCAGGTCGACCAGCGGCGAGATGAGGGCCATGCCGCGCACGTCCGGGATGCGCTCGTCGGCCAGCAGCTGCAGCCCGGCGACGGCACCCATCGACTCGGCGATCAGGTAGGTGTCGGTGGTGCCGTACCGCTCGGCGAGCTCGGCGGCGAGGGCGACGTAGCCGGCCTGGGACGCCTCGTTGCCGAAGGCGTTGAGGTGGCCGTCGCTGCCCGCCACCACGTAGCCCGCGGCCACCAGCCGGTCGACCATGTCGATCCGCTTCTGCTCCTCGGACAGCGCTCCGGCGTCGTCGTCGAGGCCGTGCAGGAAGACCACCAGTCCCCGGGGGTCGCCCTCCCCCGGCGCGATGGCCACCGCGTCCTGGGCGTCGACGGTGAGCTCGGTGACCTCCGGCTCGACCTCGGGGACCTCCGGCGACTCGGCGGCACCGCCGCCGCAGCCGGCCAGCAGCGCGGTCGTGGCGAGGGCGGCCACCCGCCGCCGGGCGCCCCTCGACGGGCGGTCTCCCATGCCGACGGGGAACAGCTGTCCGGGCATGGGGGAACGCCTCCAGGGATCGGGGTTGTGCTGGTCATCTTCGTCCACCGGTCCCCTCGACGTGCCACCACCCGGCCGACGTTCCCCCGACCGGGCTGCTGCGAGCGGCATCACACTCGGTGACCGGTCATCCGGACGGGTGGCAAGATGGCTCGTCGTGGCCCGGGGAGCCCCTTCTCGACGTACCGTCGAACGGTTCGCGTCGAGGTCCCTCCCGCCTGGGCCCCTGCTCGCACCGGGCGGTCGCACCACGGCGATGTGGGCGACGCGCACACCTCCTGCCCCCTGTCTCCCGGAGAGTCGATGATCTGCGGTCCGTCCCGCGGCTGCGCCGCCCGGCGCACCGCCCCCGGCGTCCTCGTGCCGTCCGCCTCGCGGAGGAGCGCGTGACCGCGGGCCCGCGGACGGCTGCCCGGGCGCTCCGGATCCAGGCCCACAACGCCCAGTGGCTGGAGCTCTCGAGCGTCACGCTGCTGGCCGGCCTGGACCCGGCCGTCGACCCGGCGGCCCTGCGCGCCACGCTGCGCCGGCTCTACGACGTCGACCCGACCGCGCCGATCCTGTGCCGGGTCGCCGGCCGGCCGCTGCGCTGGGTCCCGGTGCCGCCGGAGGAGATCGACGCGCGGCTCGAGGAGCTCGTCGTCGACGTCCGCGGCAGCGGCAAGGAGGACGCCGAGGAGGCCGTGGAGCGGCTGCTGCGCGAGGCCGACCCGATGGTCCCCTTCCGCCTGTACGTCCACGACGACCACCACGCCTGGCAGCTGAGCCACGTGCTGGGTGACGGCATCTACGCCAACCGGCACGTCGTCGCCGAGCTGGTCCGCTGCGCCGCGACCGGCGAGGTGCCCACCGGGCTGGTCCGCGGGCCCGATCGCCCGCGGCTGCTGGCCAGGGCCGTGTGGCGGACCCTCCTGCGGCGCCCGCAGGCGGCCACCTGGCGCGAGGCCCTCGACCGGCTGCGGTCGGCCCCCTCGGCGTCGGTACCGGCCGGCGACCCGGCCGACCGGCAGGTCTCGCTGTCGGTCGTGAGCCGGATGAGCGCGCCCGGCGTCCGCGAGTCGGTGCGGCACTGGCGGGACGCGCACGCCGCCGACACGTCGGTCGCCGTCGCGACCATGTCCGCGGTCCGCTCCGCGCTGGAGGCTGAGGGCGCGTTCGCGCCGGAGACCGACACGGTGGTGCTCTTCGACGGCCGTCGGTACCTGCCGCCCGGCACGCACGTCGCCGGCAACTTCAGCGGCGCCCTCCGGCTGGCACCGGAGAACGCCGCCGACCCGCGGCTGATGGCCCGCCAGATGCGCCGGGACGCCGCCCTGGGGCTGCCCCTGGTGTCGATGCTGGTCGCGATGGTCCAGCACACGCTGTCCCGCGTACGGCCCTCCCACGGCACCGGGAGCGGGTCGGTCGTGCTGACCCACCTCGGCGCGCTGGGTGAGGTCCGCGACCTGCCGTGGCGGGCGCCGGACGCCGAGCAGAAGGTCATCCAGGCGCCGGCCCCCAGCCCCGCGGTGAGCATGACCGCGTGCATCAGCGAGTGGCGCGACCGGCTGCTGCTCAGCGTCTCGTTCGACAGCCGCCGGGTGCCCCGCGCCGCGGTGACGCGGGCGCTGGACCGGGTCCTCACCGACCCGGCCGCGTTCCTGCCGAGCGCCCGGGGGCACGGGTGAACGCGGCCGCCCGAGGCGGTCGGCACCTGGAGCGCAACGCCCTCTACCTCATGGCCGGCACGGTGCTCACGGCCGGCGTCGGCATGGTGTTCTGGGTCGCCGCGGCGCGGTTCTACGAGACCGCCGAGGTCGGCCGCGCGGCGGCGGTGATCTCCACCGCCGCGTTCCTGGGCAGCCTGTCCCACCTCAACCTGGGCCAGGTCTACGCCCGGTTCCTCCCCGCCGCCGGGCAGCAGACCCGCTACCTGGTCCACCGCGGCCTCGTGCTGATCGGCGCCGTGGGCGTGCTGGTGGGCACGGGCTTCGTGCTGCTGTGGCCCAGCGAGGTGCTGTTCGCCTCGACGGCCGAGGCGGCGTTCTTCCCGCTCGCGGTCGCCGTCCTCGCCGTCTTCACCGTGCAGGACTTCGTCCTGCTCGGGCTGCGCGGCGCGTCGTGGATCCCGATGAAGAACCTGGCCTTCTCCGTCGTCAAGCTCGTGCTGCTCGTCGCGCTGGCCGCGGTCCTGCCGCAGGGCGGGCTGGTCGTCGCCTGGGTCGTCCCGGCGGTCGTGGCGGTGGCGGTGATCCAGGTCCTGGTCCACCGCCGGCTGCTGCCGCGGCGGATGGCGGAGGCCGACGAGGGCCACCGGCTCCCCCCGGTGCGCGGGCTGGTCGGCTACGCGTCGGCGGAGTTCGCCATCGGGGTGATGTCGCAGGTCATCCCGATGGTCCTGCCGCTGATCATCCTGCACGAGCTGGGTGCCGAGCAGAACGCGTACTTCGCCATCCCGTGGACGATCAACGCCGCCCTCAACATGCTGGCGTGGAACATCGCCACCAACTTCGTGGTGGAGGCCTCCGCCGACGAGGAGCAGACGCAGGCCCTCACCCGGCGGTCGCTGCGCCTGGGCCTGCTGGTCGGCGGCAGTGGCGCGCTGACCCTGCTGCTCTTCGCCCCGCTGGTCCTGTGGCTCTTCGGCGGGCAGTACGCGGCCGAGGGCGTCGACCTGCTGCGGCTCATGGCACTGGCCGAGCCGTTCGTCATCATCACCACCGTGTACTCCGGGGTCCTGCGGATCCGGAGGCAGGCCGGCCGGGTGGTCATCGTGCAGGGCACCATCGCGGTCGCGATCGTGTCCCTGACCGTGCTGCTGATCCCGTCGATGGGCGTGACCGGGGCCGGCCTGGCCTACCTGATCGCCGAGGGCGGCGTCGGGCTGGTGCTGCTCGTCCCGCTGATCCGCAGCCTGCGGCACCGGAGGCCGGCCGCGGCGCCGCGACCGGACGCGGTGCCGGCCGTGCCCGGTGCGGACCGGTGACCGGGCCCCGGCACCACGGTCGGATGGCCTCCAGCCCCCGTCCGGGTGAGCGGGGGCCGCGAGCTGCCCTGACACCCGGCTCGACCGGCCATCATCACCCGAGCAGCGCGCTGCCCGCACGGCCGCGCACGTCGTCTGGAGGAGTCCACTGATGTCCGCGACCGGCACGGCCGCCGGAGACGGCGCCTCGAGGATCGCGGAGGCGGTCCCGCCCCCGGGCCAGGAGCCCTCGACCCGCGACGTCGCCCCGCGCCGGCACCCCGCCCGCGAGCGCGCCGTCCTGCTGGCCGCCGCGCTGGTGGCCGTGGCCACCCCGGTCGTCGCCGCGCTGGACGTCGACGTCCCCGGCCGCCCGGTGCTCGCCGTCCTGTTCGTGCTGACCGTGCCCGGGGTGCCGCTGGCCGCGCTGCTGCGGCTGCCCGGGAAGCTGCTGCCCGCCGCGCTGGCCGTCGCGCTCAGCATCGCCACCGCGCTGCTGCTGGCCACCGCCGGCCTCGGCACCGGCTGGTGGAGCCCGCTGGGCTGGGCGGCGGGCAGCTCCGCCGTCGGCCTCGTGGCCACGGCATGGGCACTCACGCGGCTGCCCCTCCCGGAACCCGGGGACGACGCGCCGCGCGGAACGTCCGCACCGGCGGCCCGCGGGCTGCGCGGCCGCCCCGTGGCGCTGGCCGTGCTGGCCGCCGCCGTCGCGCTGTGGTGGCTGGCCACCCGGTGGACCGACCTCGACGATGCGGGCGCCACCGGCGTCGTCGGCGTCGTCGCCTGGCCGTACGTGGCCGCCGTCGTCCTCGTGGCCGCGGTCGCCGCCCTCCACCTGTCCAGCCGCCGGCCGGACCCGGTGGTCCTCGGAGCCGCCGCCGTCGTCCTGGCGCTGATCGTGTACGCGTTCGTCAACGTCACCGACGGCGTGGCCGGCGTGCCCACCGGGTGGCTGCACGTCGGGTTCGCCGACTACATCGCCGAGAACCAGCAGTCCTTCGACGGCCTGGACGCGCGCGCCAGCTGGCCGGCGTTCTTCACCGTCGCCGCGCAGCTGGTGCAGCTCGGCGGGGTGGCCGACGCGAGCGCGTTCCTCGCCTTCGCGCCGTTCGTCTACAACGTGCTGGCGATCCCGGCGATCCTGGTCGTGGCCCGCTGCGTGACCCGGTCGGGCCGGCTGGCCTGGCTGGCGGTGTTCCTCTACCTGGGCGCCAACTGGGTGCAGCAGGACTACTTCGCCCCGCAGGCCACCGCCTTCGTGCTGTACCTGGCGGTGCTCGCCACCCTGCTCTGGGAGGCCACCGCGGCGCCGGTGGCGCCGCTGACCGGTGGGCTGTGGTCGAAGGCGCTGCAGGTCTGGAAGCGCCGTCCGGGCCTGCCCGCCGGGACGACGCCGGGCCAGTCGCTGGCGCGGCTGGCCGCCCTGGTGTTCATCGCCGCGGCGCTGGTCGTCGGGCACCAGCTGACGCCGATCAGCCTGGTGATCACCGCGTTCCTCTTCGCGCTGACCGGCTACACGCGGCACCGCCGGCTGTGGCTGGTCGCCGCGCTGCTGTTCCTCGGCTGGTTCAGCTACGCGGCCAGCGACTACTGGGTGGGCCACCTCGACAACGTCCTCGGCGACGTCGGCCAGCTGTTCGGCAACCTGGACAGCGCGGTCTCCTCGCGCGTCGTGGCCGGCGACGAGACCTACCAGCTCATGCAGAACCTGCGGATCGGCTGGTCACTGCTCTACGGCCTCCTGGCCCTGGTCGGGCTCTGGACGATCCGCCGCCGTCCCGACGCCCTGCTGACCGGGCTCCTGCTGGTGGGCGCCGGCGCCCTGGTCGCCATGCAGAGCTACGGCGGCGAGGTCATGCTGCGGACCTTCCTCTTCGCCGCCCCGATCCTCGCGCCGCTGAGCGCGCTCGCGCTGAAGAGGCTGGCGACGCGGCGGGCGCTGGTCCCGGCCGTGGTGCTCGCGGTGGTCCTCACCGCATGGGTGATGGTGGGTACCGCCGTCCGCGGCGTGAACGTGTCCTTCGAGCGGGTCACCGCCGACGACGTCGCCGCCGCGCAGGTGCTGTGGGACGAACTGGACCCCGGGGACACCGTCGGCTTCCTCGCCACCGCCGGCGCCTACGGGGCCGACCGGGTGGGCGAGTACGAGCCGCTGGTCATGGACGAGGAGTTCTGCGGCACCGGCGCGCTGGAGTGCGCGCT
Source organism: Geodermatophilus sp. CPCC 205761 (assembly GCF_051383655.1). Taxonomy (NCBI): domain Bacteria; kingdom Bacillati; phylum Actinomycetota; class Actinomycetes; order Geodermatophilales; family Geodermatophilaceae; genus Geodermatophilus; species Geodermatophilus sp. CPCC 205761. The sequence continues at coordinate 27,538 of NZ_JALPKQ010000027.1, read as the reverse complement.
CGACCGCCAGCCGGACTTCATCGTGGCCAGCCGAGCGCAGGACGCGCAGCGGGAGCTGGCGGCCGGTGACCCGCCGGGCGCGAGCACGGCGCTGGCCGACGAGCTCGTCGCCCGCGGCCTGTACGAACGGATCTACAGCGGGCCGGACGCGCAGGTCCTCCGGCTCGTGGCGCAGGGAGGCTGACCGTGGTCGACGCTCTGACCGGCTGGCTGGGGATGACCCTCATCGGCCTGACCGTGGTGGTCGCGCTCGCGCTCGAGGTGCGCGACGAGCGCACCTCCGCCGACGGCACCGTCGCGCGCACGGACGGCGACAGCCGCGTCGTCGCCCGGCGCTCCCGTGGGGCCGGTCGGGTGCTGCAGCTGCTGCTCGCCGTGCTGGTCGCCGGCTGCCTGGCCGCGACCGTCGTCCGCCTGGCGACCCTGGCGTTCTGAGGCCCGCCCCGCATCCACCGGAGCCGCCCGCAGGCGGCCCGCTGACTCCGGGACCGCCCGGTCCCGCCGTCCCGACAGCAGGAGAAGATGAACCCCGAACGCGTCGCCGAGCAGCCGGCCGCCTCGCCGGCCCCCGCGCCCCTGCGGGTGGCCCCGCCGCAGGCGGACGAGCCCACCGGAGCGCGGGCGTTCCGGCCCCGGCGCGTCCTCGCCGTCGACCTGGAGTCCGGCGCGATCGAGTACCCGGACCCCGAGCGCCGCCCCGACCACCCCGACGCCCGGGTGCTCGTCCGGTGGCTCGGCGAGCAGATCGACGTCGTCCAGGTGACGGCGCCCGACGACGAGGTCGTGCGCGCCGCCGCCGACGCCGCCTGGGCGACCGCCCGCGCGGAGCTGACCGCGGCCGCCGAGCGGCTCGGCGTCCCGGCCCCGACGTCGGCCGAGGACCTGCTGGTCCCGCGCCCCGGCGTGCCGGCCGCGCCCGGGCTGCCCGCCGACCGGCCGCTGGTCACGGTGACCATCGCCAGCCTGCGCAACGTCGAGCCGACCATCGCCTGCGTCCGCCGGGTCCTGACCAGCTCGTGGGAGCCGCTGGAGGTCGTCGTCGTGGACAACGACGACGACGGCGAGCCGCTGCGCACCGCCATGGACGCCGCGTTCGCCGGCGACGACCGGGTGCGCTGGGTGCACGAGCCGCGCCGGGGCCTGTCCTTCGCCCGCAACAAGGGGCTCGAGGCCGCGCGCGGCGAGATCGTCGTCTTCACCGACGACGACGTCCTGGTCGACCACCGCTGGGTGGAGCGGCTGGTCGCCGGCTTCGGCGCCGCCGAGGGCGTCGCCTGCGTGACCGGCGCGATCCTGCCGGCCGAGCAGGAGACGGTGGCCCAGGTCTTCCTCGAGGAGTACGGCGGCTTCCACAAGGGCTTCGCGCGGCAGGTCTTCAACCTGACCGACCACCGCCGCGAATCCCCGCTCTACCCGTACGACTCCGGGCAGTTCGGGTCCGGCGCCAACATGGCGTTCCGCACCCAGGTGCTGCGCGACCTGGGCGGGTTCGCGATCGACCTCGGCGCCGGCACGGTGGCCTGGGGCGGGGAGGACCTCGACGTCCTGCGCCGGACGATCAGCGCCGGGCACACCGTCGTCTACGAGCCCGCCGCCCTCATGTGGCACTACCACCGCCGGTCGATGGAGGCGCTGCGCAAGCAGATGTACCGCTACGGCGTCGGGCTCTCGGCCACGGTCACCAAGTGGGTGTTCGAGGACCGGAAGACCGCCGTGGACGTGCTGCGGCGGATCCCGCGCGGCGTGGCGCACGTGGCCCGGCCGGGCTCGGCGAAGAACAAGGGCAAGTCCGCGGAGTTCCCGCGGGTGCTCACCGCCCTGGAGCTGCTGGGCGTCCTCGTCGGCCCGGTGGCCTACCTGCGCAGCCGGCGCCGGACGGCGCAGCGCCTGGCCGGCTGACCTCCGGTAGGGCAGAAATGGCCATCTCTGCCCTGTGGTCGAACGCGCCGAGGCCCGGTTCCGGTGTCGGAACCGGGCCTCGGCATCGTCGGGCGGCGATCAGGGACGGCGCTTGCGGCCCCTCAGCAGCCCGCTGACGGCCTTGCCGGCCGCCTCGAGGTGCGGGGCCACCGCCTTGCCTGCCGCCTCGAGCCGCGGGGCGACGGCCTTGCCCGCCGCCTCCAGCCGTGGGGCGACCGCCGACAGCCGTCCGGCCAGCCCGCCGGCGCGCCGGCTGTCCACGAACGCCGCGAACTCGGCCAGCGTCGGGTGGTCGATGAGGTCGTCGGCGGTCAGCCGCGCCTTGTAGCGCTCCTCGACCGCGGCGAGCATCTCCTCGATCGCCAGGGACTCCCCGCCGAGCGCGGTGAAGCTGTCCTCCCGGCCGACGCCGTCGACCTTGAGGATGGGCTCCCAGATGCCGGCGAGGGCGGTCTCGGTCTCGGTCCCGGGCGCGGTGACCTCGCGCCGCTCCGGCACCGGGGGCAGCGCCCCGACGTCGACCTTGCCGCGCTCGTTGCGGGGCAGCTCGGGCAGGAAGACGACGTCCCGGGGCACCATCCAGTCCGGCAGGGCGCGGCCGACGTCGCTGCGCAGCGCGGCCTCGGTGGGCGCGGGCTGGTGCGGGTCGGGGACGACCCAGGCCACCAGCCGGGTCGAGTCGTCGACGCCGACCCCCCGGACGACGGCGTCGAGGACGGTGGGCAGCGCCCGCAGCGCGACCTCCACCTCCCCCGGCTCGACCAGGTAGCCGCGGATCTTCACCGAGTCGTCGGCCCGGCCGAGGATCTCGACGAGGCCGTCGGCGTCCATCCGGGCGCGGTCGCCGGTGCAGTAGCGGGTGCGGCCGTCCGGTTCGGTGCGGAAGCGCTCCGCCGTCGCCGTCGGGGCGTTCCAGTAGCCGGCCGAGAAGTAGGCCGAGGTCGCGTGCAGCACGCCGACCTCCCCGGCGGGCACCGGCTCCTCGTCGGGGCCCAGGATGGCGAGGTCGCGCAGCGGCACGGCCCGCCCGATGGGCACCGCGCCGGCGGGCACCGGGTCCGTCGACCGCATCTCGTAGGCGGTGAGCGCCTCGGTCTCCGACGACCCCATCCAGTTGACGAAGCTCGCCTCGGCGGTCAGGTGGCTCCGGAAGTCGGTGACGTCGCTGCCGTAGAGCTTCTCGCCGGCGGTGGTCACGATGCGGACCGAGTCGAGGACCCTCCCCTCCGGCAGCGCCCCGTGGACGGCGCGCAGCAGGGACGGCGTGCAGGACAGCACCGTGACGCGGGTGGCCTCGAGCCACTCGGTGAGGTCGCGGATGCCGTTGACCCGGGGGTCGCGGATGCACAGCGTGGCCCCGTTCAGGAGGGCCGCGAGGATCATCAGCTGGCCGACGGCGAAGGCCTGGGGCACGACGAGGGCCATGCGGTCCTCGGTCGTGGCGCGCAGCGTGGCCCGGCTGGTGTAGCCACAGGCGAGGACGGTGCGGTGGGTCCACACGACGCCCTTGGGCAGGCCGGTGCTGCCCGAGGTGAAGACCAGCGACGCGGGGTCGTCGAGCGTGACGGCCGCTGCGGGGCCGCCGTCACCGGGGCCGTCGGGCACGAGGCCGTTGGGCACGAGGCCGGCCACGGCCTGCACGCCGGGCAGCCCGGCGGCGACGTCGCGGCGCTCGTCGTCTGCCAGGACGACGGACACCCCGGCCCGCTCGGCGATGGTCGCCATCCGCGCGGGCGGCAGCAGCACGTCGAGCAGCACGCACGGGTGGCCGGCGGCCATCACGCCGAGCATCGCCGCGACGCTCGCCGAGCCCTGCTCCGCGAGGAGCCCGACCGGCCGGCGGGTGCCGTCCTCGGCCACGGTGGGCAGGCCCGCCAGTGCCCGGGCCACCGCGTCCACCCGCTGCTGCAGCTCGGCGTAGGTGAGATCGCCGTCCGCGGCCACCAGGGCTGGCCGGTCGGCGCGGTGCGTGGAGACCTCGCGGAGGCGCTCGGCCACCGACGTGTAGTGCCCCGGCAACTGCAGCAGGGGCAGCTCCCCGCTCGTGGTCGCTGCGCTCATGGTGGTGTGCTCTCCCATCCCCGGACGCCCGTCGGCGCCGGCTCGCGCCTGCCACCTTGGGGCAGCCGCGGCCCGTTCCACAACCACCGCCAGGTCAGCCGGCCCGGCTACCACTCGGGGGTGACACGGGTCGCCACCCGTTCGGGTGGCCGTTCGCCGGGGACCCCGCCGACAGGCCGCAGCCGTGCCGAACCCGGGATCCCGTGGGTAGATTGCCGCGAATGTCACGGGGAACCGCGCTGCCGCGGCTGACGTCCCTCCGCCTCTTCGCCGCGGCGGTCGTCGTCGTCTTCCACCTCGACCAGTGGGGGATCGCGTCGCTGCCCGCGTCGCTGTCGACGCTGGGCTTCATCGGGGTCTCGTTCTTCTTCGTCCTCTCCGGCTTCGTGCTGGCCTGGGGGACCGACCCCGCGCTGCCCGCGCGCCGGTTCTACCGGCACCGCTTCGCCCGGGTGTGGCCCAGCCACGCGGTGATGGTCGGGGTCGCCGCGCTGGTGCCGGTCGTCGCGGTGGCGCGGAGCTGGGAGATCGCCGTCCCCAACCTCTTCCTCGTGCAGAGCTGGTGGACCGATCCCGAGGTGGTCTTCGGGATGAACGGCGTGGCCTGGTCGCTGAGCTGCGAGCTGTTCTTCTACGCGATGTTCCCGCTGACCGTCTACGTGTTGCGGCGGGTGCCGGGCGTCGTCCAGTGGGCGCTGCCCCTGGTCGCCCTGGTCGTGGCCGGGTACGTCGGCCTGCAGGACGCCGGGCTGGGCGAGCACCTGCCGGTGCTGCGGTTCAGCGAGTTCCTGCTCGGCGTCGTCGCCGGGCTGGCGCTGCGCGAGGGGTGGCGGCCCCGGGTGCACCCGCTGGTGGCCGCGGTCGCCGTCGTCGCCGGCCTGGCGATCTGCTACCGGGCGCCGTTCCCGCTGCCCAACGTGATCATGCCGGTGCCGTTCCTGCTGGTGCTGCTCTCCGCGGCGGCCCGGGACCTCGACGGCCGGGGCGGCTGGCTGCGCAGCCGGGCGCTGATCTTCGCCGGCGAGGCGTCCTTCGCGCTGTACCTGGTGCACGAGCTGGTCATCATCAACCTGGCGCCCCGCCTCTGGGAGATCGGGCCGCAGTGGGTGATGGCGCTGATCATCGCGGCCACCGCCTGCGTCTGCGCCGTCGTCCTGCACCTGGTGGTCGAGCGGCCGTTCAACAAGCTGCTGCGCGGCCGGTCGCGGTCGGTGGCCCTGGCCCCGCCCGTGGAGCTCACCCACGACGACGGCGCCGAGCTCACCGGCGCGGGCGACCCGCACGCGCGCGAGGGCGACCGGGTCTGACCCCGGCAGGCAAAGGAAGCTTTGCCTACGTCCTGAGGCGCCGGACGTGGGCATAGCCTCCTATGCCTCGGCGGGGCCGGCTCAGCCCGCCGCGCGCGCCGTCCAGCCGGCCCAGGCCGACGCCACCATCTCCTCGACGCCGTAGCGGGCCTTCCAGCCCAGCGCCTCGCGGATGCGGTCGGCGGAGGCCACCACGCGGGCGGGGTCGCCGGCCCGGCGCGGCTCGACGGCCGGCCGCGACCAGTCCTGGTCGACGGTGCCGGTGACCCGGCGGATCGTCTGGATCATCTCCTGCACGGAGACGCCCTCGCCCCGGCCGATGTTGGCCGTCAGGGCGTCCACCCGCCCGTCGGCGAGCGCCGCGGCCGCAGCGACGTGGGCGGAGGCCACGTCGGCGACGTGGATGAAGTCGCGGATGCAGGTGCCGTCGGGGGTGTCGTAGTCGTCGCCGAAGATGCGCGGAGCCTGCTGCTGGGCGAGGCGCTGGAAGACCATGGGCACGAGGTTGGAGACCCCGCGGTCGGTCAGCGCGGGCGTGCCGGCGCCGGCGACGTTGAAGTAGCGCAGGTTGACGTAGCGCAGCCCGGTGGCGGCGGAGACCTCCTCCACCATGCGCTCACCGACGAGCTTCGTCGTCCCGTACGGGTTGACCGGCAGGCACGGGGTGTCCTCGTCGACCACGTCGACGTCCGGCGAGCCGTAGACGGCGGCGCTCGACGAGAAGATGAACGACCCGACCCCGGCGTCGGTGGCCGCCTCGAGGAGCACCCGCAGACCCTCGACGTTCTCGCGGTAGTAGTACAGCGGCCGGTTGACCGACTCCTCGACCTGCTTCTTGGCCGCGACGTGCACGACGCCCCGGACGTCGTGGTCGCGGAGGACCTGCGCGACCCGTCCGGCGTCGAGGACGCTGCCCTGCACGAGCGTCGTGCCCGGGATCCGCGCCGGGTCGCCGCTGGAGAGGTCGTCGAGGACGACCACCTCCTGGCCACCCTCGCGCATCGCCGAGACGACGTGCGCCCCGATGTACCCGGCTCCCCCGGTCACCAGCCATGTCACGGAACGCAGCGTAACCAGCCCCGGGCGTGGCCAGCCCCCTTCGGCCCGACGTCCCCCTCGTACGGGTGGACGCCGGCCTCAGGACGCCGGCCACACCCGGCTCACCCCCACCGCGCCTCGTCCTCCGGCTCGACGACGAAGTTGGGCGGCATCCGCCGCACGTTGTCCGCCGCCTGGATCTCGTCGTCGACCAGGCGCCGGTGCGAGCGCCGGCCCTTGCGGTTGACCCGCTCGACGACGAGAGCGCGCAGCACGCGGACGCCGTCGCGCCAGGTGTTCAGGTTGCTCTCGCCGTGGATGCGCTCGAACTCGTAGCTCGGCACCTCGGTGATCCGCAGCCCGGCCTTGGCCATGCGGGTGTTGATGATCGTCTCGATCTCGAACCCGTCACCCCACAGCTTGTCCTCCCGGCCCCGGTCGCTGGCGTCGAGCTCCAGCGCCGGCAGGCAGCGCGTCCAGAAGGCGTTGTAGCCGTAGCAGAGGTCGGTGTAGCGGGTGCCGAACAGCGTGTTGGCGATCCGGTTCAGCCACCGGTTGCCCCAGGCGCGGGTGCGCGTGATGTCGGCGCTGCCGCCGCCGTTGGCGAACCGGGTGCCCTTGGCGAAGTCGGCGCCGTCGGTGAGCGCTGCCACGAACCGCGGGATCTCCTGCGGGTCGGCCGACCCGTCGGCATCGAGCATGACCACGACGTCGCCGGTGGCGTGCTCGAAACCGCACGCCATGGCGTTGCCCTTGCCGCGGCGGTTCTGCAGCACGACCCGCACGTCGGGACGCAGCGAGCGCGCCACCTCGATCGTGTCGTCGACGCTGCGGCCGTCGACGACGATCACCTCGTGCACGTCCTCCGGGAGACGGGAGAACACGTGCGGGAGGTTCTTGGCCTCGTTGTAGGTGGGGATGACCACGCTGACCCGCGGCACGGCGGTCCGGAGCGGACCGGTGTACGCGCGGGGGTGGGGGACGACCTCGGCGGGCGGCCGGACGTCGACGACGATCTTCGCTTCTCTCATTCCTCAGCCCTCTGGCTCGTGGCAATGCCATTGATGACGGCGTCCGTGGACGCCGATGACGACCTGTCAGCGCGTCGGCCCCGTGGCCCGGCGCGCGGAGACCCCGGCGGGCGCACGCGGGTGCCGCAGGGCACCGGCGGTCGGCCGGAGTGAGGAGGGGTCAGTCGGGGCGGGAGCCCGGGTCGTCGCCGCCGCCGACGACCTCGCCGGGGACGTCGACCGAGTGGAGGGCGACGGCGGTGGGAGCCGGCGCCGAGATCTCGGTGCCGAGGACTGCCAGGGGCAGGCCGGAGAGGCCGTGCTGCTGGCCGGAGCCGGACGCGTAGCTGCCGGAGGCGGCCGTGGTCGAGCACGGCGCCGGTGGCGTGGCCGGGGGTGCGGGAGGCGGCGACACGGGAGCGGCCGGCAGCGGAGCGCTCGGCGGCGCGTCCTGGCTCGCGGCGACCGCGGCCGGCGGCGGGCCGGTGTCGGCGCTCTGCGCCGGCGCGGCGACCGCCGCGGACGCGGGCACGGCACTGCGCGAGCTGTCCGGCTGGTCCGGGACGGGTGTCCCGTCGGAGCCCACCGGGTCACTCGGGGCGGCCGCGGCCGGGGTCTCGGGCGCGGAGAGGGCCGGGGCGGGCAGCGCGACGCAGGTCTCGACGACGACCGTGGGCACGTCCTCGCGGGTGACCGGAGCCGGCGGATCGGTCGTGGCCGCGGTCGCGGTGGCCGCCTCCGCAGCCACCTTCTGGGCCGCCGCCTTCGCCTTCTCGGACGCCAGTTGCTCGGCCGCCGCCTTCTCCGCGGCGGCCTTCTCCGCGGCCGCCTTGTCCTGCGCAGCCTTCTCCGCGGCGGCCTTGTCCGCGGCCGCCTTCTCCTGCGCAGCCTTCTTCTCCGCGGCTTTCTTCTCCGCGGCGGCCTTCTCGGCCGCCGCCTTCTCTGCCGCCGCCTGATCCGCGGCCGCCTGATCCGCGGCCGCCTGGTCGGTCGCGCCGTCGGCCGGAGGCGTGGCGGTCCCAGGGGTGTCGGTGGCCGGTGTCGCCGGCGGGGTGCCGGCGGGAGCGGTGGGGGCGGGCGGCTCGACGGGCGGGGTGCCGGCGGGAGCGGTGGGGGCGGGCGGCTCGACGGGCGGGGTACCCCCGGTGCCCGGCGTGCCGGGGTCCTCGGAGGGACCCTGGTCCGGCGCACCGGCGTCCTCGGAGCCGCTCACGGGGACGCACACGAACGGGCGGACGCCGTTCTCGTCGTCGACCGGCACCTCGCCGTCCGGGCAGATCTCGGGTCCGGCGTCGAACCCGGGCGCGGAGCCCGCGCCCGCCGGCCCGGGGCCCGAGACCGAGCCCTGGTCGCCGACGGGCGACTCGGGCCCGGAGGCGTGGGCGGCACCGGCCACGACGACGAGCAGGGCCCACAGCCCGGCCGTGAGGAGCAGGCCGAGCAGGAGGGAGCGGGTGCGGCGCCGAGCGGGCACGGCAGAGGAGGCCGGCGCGTCGGCGACGCCGACCGCTCCCCCCGCACTGCCGCTGATCCGCACGTCCTGGCCCCCCGCTCCACACCCGCACGGACGGCGATGTGGCTGGTGAGCGGGCATCTGGCCCCACGTCACCCCGTGCGACCCTCCGTGCACCGAACGAGTGAGGCAACCGATTCGGGAGTGACTCGGTCGACGCCCCGGCGTGTCTGACTCTGGGTAGTCGGACGCGCCAGCTGAGCAGCGGTTTCTGGACGCCGGATGCGTTCCGGGCGGAGGAGCCGCAGGTCAGGTCGGCGAGGCGCGCGGCCGGATGGCGGGCACGCCGAGTGACCGCCACCGGCGAGGGCCGGTGGCGGTGTCGCCCGGGAGGGTCAGGGAGCCGAGGGAACTCCGTGGGGCCGGCGACGGAGGTCGGCCAGCGAGAGCAGGTACAGCATTGGGCCGACGGCGACGCCGAGCAGCTCGCGCCGCAGCGCCCCGTCCGGCCGGGCCGACCGGCCGTCCAGCCGGTCGCCGGCGTCGCCGGGCATCGCGGCCAGCCGCCGCGCACCGACGATCAGCCGGCGCAGCACCTCGCCGCGCGTCCCCGCCGACATCAGGCACTTGACCACGAAGGCGGACAGACCGGTGCCGTAGCCGTACAGCTGCCTGAGCAGCGCGGCGTCGTCGGCCCGGTGGTGGTGCCAGACCACCGCGGCCGGCTCGTAGGCGATGGCGCGGCCGCTGCGCAGGACGCGGACGAAGACGTCGAGGTCCTCACCACCGCGGGTCCGCGTGCCGGCCCCGAGGGCCTCGTCGAAGCCGCCGAGGGCGCGGAGGTGGTCGCGGTCGAAGCCGAAGTTCGCCCCGGTACCGAAGATGCCCGGGGCGTAGGGGTACAGCGCCGAGGCGTCGCGGTCCCCGGCCAGGTCGAACAGCCGCGGCTCGGTGCGGGAGGACCAGGAGCTGGCCCGGGCGTCGAAGTACGCCTCGGCGGCGCTGGTGATGTCGGCCGTGCACACCAGCCCGGTCACGCAGGCCACGTCGTCCCGCCGCCGGAAGCCGCGCAGCACCCCCTGCACCCAGTCCGGGTCGACGGACACGTCGTCGTCGGTGAACAGGACGAAGCGCCCGGCCGCCTCCGCCAGGCCCCGGTTGCGTGCGAACGACAGCCCCGGACGCGGCTCCACGGCGTAGCGGAACCGCGGGTCCTCGCGGGCCACCGACTCGACGAGGCGCCGGGTGCCGTCGTCGGACGGCGCGTTGTCGACCACCAGGACCTCGACGGCACCGTGGGTGAGCCGGCGCAGCCGCTCCAGGCAGGAGGCGAGGACCGCGCTGCGGTCCCGGGTGCAGACGACGACCGTGACGAGGTCATCGGCGACCACCCGGTTCGGGCAGCGCCCCCCGGCCGCCGCCGGCCGCCCCGGGAGACGTTCGTCGTGGACGCCCTCCTCGGCGAGGTGCGCGGCGATGCCGCGGGCGAACGTCGCGTGAGCGAGGCGCACCAGGTCGTCGACGTCCAGCCCGGTGGGGGGAAGGGGCACGCCCAGGTACCCCAGCGGCTCGCCGTGCAGCCGGACGAGCACCCGCGCCTGCTCCTGGCCGGCCGGCTCGGTGACCGCGCGGGGGACGGCGTCGCCGGAGAGCTCGAACTCGCAGCACCACGTCCCCCGGCCGGCGGGGGCGGGGGTGCCGGTGCGGGTGGTTCCGAACAGGCGCACGGGGGCCCTCCCTTGTCCGACGGCGGGAAGAGCGTCGTTGCTCGAGGCAACGGTAGGACCCGTTCCTGTGAGGAACCTGCAGATCAGCTGGTCGTCGCCGAGATCACAGCCCGGCGCCGGATCAGCCGCGGGCGGTGCGGGGCAGCCGCTCGGCGACCTCGAGGGTGGCCGCGTCGGACTCCCGCCGCAGCGCCCACGAGGCGGGGAGCGCCACGCGCGGCGCGACGCCGACGAGGACGGCGACGAGCAGGGCGACGCCGGCGAGGGCCTCACCCGACTCCTCGAGGAAGGTGGCGGTGGCCATCCACCGCTCGCTCGCGGCGACGGAGACCGCGGAGAGGCCCACGGAGGCGACGGCGTAGGCGGCGAGGCAGCCGAGCACGCGGCGCCGGTCGCGGCGCTCGGCCCGGCTGACGAACGCGAGGACGGCGAGCACGCCGACGGCGAGCGCGACGCTGAACGCCGTCGCGCCGGTGGAGCCGACCGCGTCGGCGAGGCGGGCCATGCCGTCGGCGTGCACGGTGCTGCCGGCCTTGACCATGGCGACGGCGGCCGCCACCAGCCCGACGGCGGTCCACCAGGCGCGGCGGCCGGGGATGCGGGACGCGCCGGCGAGGGCGGCGAGCGCGGCAGCCGTGAAGAGGGCCGCGACGAACATGCGGGGCAGGGAGTAGGGGGCGTCCATGGAGAGCGCGCGGGCGGCCGTGCCGGTCGTGCCCGTGAGCCGGCTGACGAAGCCGACGGCCTCGAGCAGCACGGCGGTGGCGGCCAGGCCGACACCGACCGGCGGGAGGGGGATGCGGCGGCGCGCGACGCGCGGGCTCCGGGCGGGGGCGAGCCCGGCCTGCGAGTCGGCCAGCCGGATGCCGCGACCGACGACCACGCCGACGGCCAGGGCGACCAGCACCCAGACGACCAGTCCCCCGAGGACCCAGAACCACACACGGGAGTCATCGGCCGGCCGGAGGCCGGGCATGACCCCCTGTCACCCGAGCGGGTGGCTCAGGGGTCGTGCGGTACCCCGCGACCCCTGACTCATCGGCAGGAGGGCTGCCCGCCGCCACCGCCGGGCGAGGGTGACGTGACGTCAGCCGGCGCGGCGCCCGAGAGCCCGGTAGCTCCAGCCGGCCGCCGTCCAGGCCTCGCGGTCCAGCGCGTTGCGGCCGTCGAGGACGCGCTTCTGGGCGACGACCTTGCCGAAGGCGACCGGGTCGAGCTCGCAGTACTGCCGCCACTCGGTGAGCAGGAGCACCAGGTCGGCGCGCTCGGCAGCCTCCTCCGGCGTCGCGGAGAAGTCCAGGTGCGGCCACTCCCGCGCGGAGTTGGCGATCGCCGCCGGGTCCGTGACCCGCACGACGGCGCCCTGCAGCTGCAGCTGGGCGGCGACGTTGAGCGCCGGGCTGTCGCGGATGTCGTCGGAGTCGGGCTTGAAGGCCGCACCCAGGACGGCGACCCGCTTGCCGAGCAGCGAGCCGTCGCAGACCTCGCGGGCCAGCTCGACCATGCGGATGCGCCGGCGCATGTTGATGTTGTCGACCTCGCGCAGGAAGGTCAGCGCCTGGTCGGCACCGAGCTCGCCGGCGCGGGCCATGAAGGCGCGGATGTCCTTGGGCAGGCAGCCGCCGCCGAAGCCGAGCCCGGCGTTGAGGAACTTGCGGCCGATCCGGTCGTCGTAGCCGATCGCGTCGGCGAGCAGCTTGACGTCGGCACCGGTCGACTCGCACAGCTCGGCCATGGCGTTGATGAAGCTGATCTTCGTGGCGAGGAACGAGTTGGCCGCCGTCTTCACCATCTCCGCGGTGGCGTAGTCGGTGGTCACCTTCGGCGTCCCGCGGGCGACGATCGGGGCGTACACCTCGTCGAGCACCCGCTCGACGGTCTCGCCGTCCGGGCCCTCGGGCAGGCCGTAGACCAGGCGGTCGGGGTGCAGGGTGTCGTGGACGGCGAAGCCCTCGCGGAGGAACTCGGGGTTCCAGGCCAGCAGCGCGCCGGGGACCTTCTCCCCCACCATCTCGGCCAGGCGGGACGCGGTGCCGACCGGCACGGTGGACTTGCCGGCGACGAGGTCGCCCGGCTCGAGCACCTGCAGCAGCGACTCCGCGGCGGCGTCGACGAAGCGCAGGTCGGCGGCGTACTCGCCGTGCTTCTGCGGCGTGCCCACGCAGAGGAAGTGGACGGTGGAACCGGCGGCGTCGGCGATGTCGGTGCTGAAGCGCAGCCGTCCGGTGGCCAGCGTGCGGGCCAGCAGCTCGTCGAAGCCGGGCTCGTAGAAGGGCGTGGTCGCGTTGCACAGCGCCGCCACCTTGGCGCCGTCGACGTCGATGCCGACGACCTCGTGGCCCAGCTCCACCATCGACGCCGCATGGACGGCGCCGAGGTAGCCGCAGCCGATGACCGAGATCCTCATTGACTCCCACCCCCGGGACAGTTCCGGCGTCCCTGCCGGGAGGAGAACGCTACGGGGGCCCGTAGGCGCAGGCCATCCCACAAATGGGAGGGATCCCCAGGCGGAGTGAGGCCTCAGGGAGCGGGCCGGACGACGCCGCAGCGGCAGGTGTAGAGACTCGATCCGCTGAAGGCGTCCTCCCCGGACCAGCGGAAGCGGTGCCAGTGCCCGGTCACGAGCCTGCGTCCGGGCGTGCGCGGGTTGCGGAACGGCAGGATCACGCCCACCAGTGTGCCGTGGCCCACCACGCAGGGGAATGGGTGGGTACCCCTCCGTCACAGATCACCGCGTGTCGCCGTCACGGACGGGTGGTCCCCCACGTTGGGGGCAGCTTTCTCACAGGGTGCGCCGGTGTAATCACGCACGTGGTGTGGGTCGTGGCCGTGGCGCTGACCTGGGTGGCGGTGGCCCTCGTCGCGGCCGTCGTCGTCGGCCGGTCCATCCACCTCGCCGACCGGCAGGCGTCGCTGGACGTCCCCGTGGCCCCGCCGCCGCCCGCCGCGGGCCTGCCCGCGCCGCGACCACCCGGCTGACCTCGCCGTTCGCCTCACCCGTGCGGGTGGCAGGGGCTGTCCCACGCGGTTCCCCCTCCATAGCTTCGGCCGTACAGCCGGCCGGAGGGGGACTCATGAGCGCTGCTGCGACCACGGTGCCGGAGCAGTACACGGACGAGGGGCGCCTGCCGTCACCCTCGCGCCGACGCGCGCTGCGGCGGGTGCTCGTCAGCCTCGGCGTCCTGGGGGTGGTCCTCGCCCTGGTCGTCGGCGGCGGGATGTGGTTCCTCACCGAGCGGTACGCCGGCAACATCGCCCGCGTCTCCGACGTCTTCGAGGGCCTCGAGGAGAGCGCCCGCCCGGCACCGGCGACGCCGGCCCAGGCAGTCGGCGCCGAGCCGGTCACGTTCCTGCTGGTCGGCTCCGACACCCGGGCCACGGCCGGGACCGGCGTGGCCGCGGGCGGACGCTCCGACGCCATCATGCTGGCCCGGTTCTCGGCCGACCGGCAGCACGCCCAGATCGTCTCGATCCCCCGCGACTCGTGGGTGGACATCCCCGGGCACGGCCGCAACAAGATCAACGCCGCGTACGCGTTCGGCGGCCCTCCGCTGCTCATCCAGACCGTCGAGCAGCTCACCGCCGTGCGCATCGACCACTACGTCGCCATCGACTTCCAGGGCATCATCCAGGTCACCGACGACCTCGGCGGCGTGGACGTCGTCGTCGCGGAGACCACCAGCAACGGGCCCTACACCTTCCCCGCCGGCGTCAACCACCTCGACGGCGACCAGGCCCGCTGGTACCTCGGCCAGCGGCACGGCCTGCTCGGCGGCGACTTCGACCGGGTGCGGCGGCAGCAGCAGTACCTGCAGGCGCTGTTCGCCAAGCTCTTCAGCACCGACACCTTCACCGACGCCGGGCGCCTGGACTCCGCGCTGCTGGCGGTGACCAACGCCGTCGCGGTGGACGACGCCCTCGGCAACGGCGACCTGCTGGCGCTGGCCTACTCGCTGCGCGGTCTGACGCCGGACAGCGTCGACTTCTTCACCGCGCCGGTCCTGGGTACGGGCACGGAGGGCCGGGCCAGCGTCGTCTACCTCGACGACGTCACCGCCGACCGGATGTGGGCGTACCTGGCCAGCGACTCGCTGTCGCAGAACGCCGCGGAGTTCGACGACGAGGCCCTGCCCGCCGTCCCCCGCTGACCGGGTCTCACCCCCTGGGGGCACGTCGCCCCCTCGTCCCGGCCATCGCCGACCTCGAGACCCTAGCGTCGAGGGGTGCGCCTCCTCTTCGTCTGCACCGGCAACGAGTGCCGCTCACCCGTGGCCGAGAGCCTCGCGCGGGCCTGGGCCCGCGATGCTCTGGGAGCCGATCCCGGGTCCGCCGACGTGCACGTCTCGAGCGCGGGCCTCTCGGCCACGGCCGGCCGGCCCATGGACGCGCACTCCGCGACAGTCCTGGCGAGCTACGGCGTCCGGCCCGGGGACTTCCGCGCGCGGGCCTTCACACCGGAGCTGGCGGACGCGGCAGACCTGGTGCTGACGATGACGCGCGCGCAGCGCCGCGAGGTCCTGGGGTCCACGCCCCGGGGACTGCGCCGGACGTTCACCCTGCGAGAAGCCGCGGACCTGCTGCTCCGGGCGGACCTCGCCGGCATGTCCCGCCTGCCCCCCGACGCGCGGGTCCACGACCTTTGCAGGCGCCTCGACGCAGCCCGGGCAGGCCGGGGCGCGAGCGACGCGGACGACATCGCGGACCCGGTCGGCCGGGCAGCATCCGTCCACCGCGACGTGGTGGATGCCATCGCCACGGCGCTTCGCCCGCTGGCCGACGTCCTGTTCACCGGACTGCGGCGCGAGGCGCCGAGCTGACGGCCGGGAGCCCACAGGGGCCCGAGCCACGGCGCACCCGACCGGCTCGGGGGACGTGGCTGTCACGTCCCCCGAGCCGGTCGGTGATCAGGACCGCGACTCGGTGGCGTACCCGTAGGCGTAGCCGTGCGCCGTGGCCAGCTCGGCCTTCGCGGGCACCAGGTTGAGCAGCACACCGAGCGTCCTGGCACCGACGCGCTCCAGGGACGCCGCCGCGGCGGCGACCTGGTCCCGGCGCGTCGTCCCGTAGCGGACCGACAGGAGCGTCCCGTCCGTGTGGACGGCGAGACCGATCGAGTCCGCGACGGGCAGGAGCGGTGCGGCGTCCACGAGCACGAAGTCGTTGTCCAGACGGAGCTTCTCCAGCACGGCGCGCATCTGACTCGAGGAGAGCAGCTCGCCGGGGTTCGGGGGAACCGGACCCGCGGCGATGACCGACAGTCCCTCGGTCCCGTGCCGCTGCACGACGTCCTCGATGCCGGCACTCCCGGCGAGCAGGTTGGTCAACCCCACGCCCTCGACCATGTCCAGGTACCGAGCCAGCGTGGGCCGGCGCAGATCGGCCTCCACGATGGTCACGCGGTGACCGGCACGGGCAAGGGCCAGCCCGAGGTTCGCCACGGCCGTCGTCTTGCCCTCGGAGGGGACGGCGCTGGACACCATGATGACCTTCGGTGGCTCGTCCACGTCCAGGAACTGCAGGTTCGTCCGGACCTGCCGGTACCCCTCCGCGGCCGCACCGGAGTCGGCGCCGTCCGCGACGTGCCGCTGGGCGAGCGCCGGATCGCGCACCACGACCCCGACCACCGGGGCGCCGGTGAGGGCCGACGCCTCCTCGGATGTCGTGATCGACCGGTCCGAGAAGTCACGCGCCAGGGCGACCAGGATGGCGAGCGCCAGCCCGCCGAGGAGACCGAAGGCCACGGTGCGCAGGACGTCGGGTCCGCTGGCCTCTGTCGGCAGGTCCGGCTGGTCGGTGACGGTCACCCGTACGGCCGAGTCCGTGCCGCCCGCGGGCGTCTCCAGCTCATCCACGAGGTCGAGGAACTCGTCCGAGAGGGACGCCGCCACGGCCCGGGCCCGCTCCGGTGACGTGTCCGTCACCGAGACGTCGATGAGAACGGTCTCCAGCACGGGCGAGACGACGATCGCATCCCGCAATGCACGGATCGACCGGTCGAGGCCGAGATCGTCGACGACCCGGCCGGCGAGCTCCTCCCCGTCCAGGAGGCGGGCGTACGAGGCGACGCGCTCCTGCGCGAACTGGCCGCCCTGGAACACCTCGGAGGTCGAGACGGCGTCGGCCGTGCTGACGAAGAACTGCGTGTGCGTCGTGTACTGGGGTGTCCCCAGGACTCCGACCGCGGCACCCGCCGCCCCTCCGAGCACGGCCCCCGCGACGACGAGCCACCACATGCGCCGCAGCGCCGTCAGCGCCTTCCTCAGATCCACGAGACACCCCGTTCAGTACTCGCTGCCGTGGCAGCTCCGATCGACAGTGGGAGAGCGGCGCCGGCGTCCCTGCCGCGCCGAGAGCTGCTGCTCACGACCGCGCCTCGCGCGCGCTGCGCCGCGGTCCCCCGAGGGCCGCCGGCAGGCACAGCCGCGCCGTCGTGACGGCACCCCGCACGTAGCGGGTGAGCAGGCGGGGAGCCTGGAGGAGCCGCCACAGCCACTCGACCCCGTAGCGCTGCAGCACGGCGGGCGCCCGTGACTCCTCGCCCGCCAGGAAGCCGAACCAGCCCCCACACGTCATGACCAGGCCCGGCGCCAGGTGGTCGATGTGCGCGGTGACCCACTGCGCCTCCGTCGGCATCCCCATGCCGACGAAGACGACGTCCGGTCGGACGCTCTTCAGTCCTTCCAGGACCGGGACCCAGTCCTCCTGGAACCCGTCGCTCGTGAACACACACCGCGCACCGTGCTCGGCCTCGAGCCGCTGGGCGGCGCGCTCGGCGAGCCCCGGGGGTCCGCCGACCAGCGCGAACGTGGCCTCACCGCCGGCGCGGGCCGCGATGAGGTCGAGCACCGCGTGGGCCAGATCGGTGGTGGGTGCCCGCTGGATGTCGACGGCACCGGCCGCGCGGGCGACGAGCACCACCGAGGCGCCGTCCGCGTAACACCACTCGGCCCCGCCGAGGAGATCGACGAAGCCCGCGTCCCGCCATCGGTTCAACCCGCCGACGTGCAGCGCGAAGACCCGGATGGGTCGCGTGGCCTCCGCCCAGTCCTGCGCCAGCGCCTCTGCGAGCTGTTCGCGCGCGAGGTCCACCACCCTGAACGGGCCCACGCGCACCGGCTCAACGGCCACCATCTCGGTCCTCCATCACTGTGCGGCCTGGGCGGCCGACCTCGGGTGTCTGCACCTGCACCGGCCCCTGCGGCGCGCTGCGTGCCTGCGACTCGGACCCGCTGGGCGGGACGAGCGAGACGGCGAGCACGACGAGGAGCCAGCCGAACTGGGAGGCGAAGGACTGCTCGTCGATGCCGTAGAAGAGGAGGCACACGAGCACCCCCGCCGGCCACATCGCGAGCACGTCGCCTCGAGCGATGAGCGCTCGCACGGACCGCCGCAGCCCGAGCAGCACCACTCCCAGCACGAGGGCCAGGCCGATGACGCCCTGCTGGGCCAGGTGGTCCAGGTACGCGCTGTGCGCGTGGTAGAACGCGAAGCCGGCCTGAGCCCACAGCGCGTCGGTGACGTCGACGCCGCCGACCCACAACGCCCCACCGCCCTGACCCAGCCACGGGGACTCCGCCACCACCCGCTCGACGGCAGCCCAGATGACGCTGCGTCCGGTGAGCGTCGAGTCGCGCCGGAACAGCTCGCTGACCAGGCCGAGGTTGAACGGCAGCCAGAGGGCCAGGGCCACCGCGGGGAGGATCGCCGCGCCCACGAGCAGTCGTCGCCCCCGCACGGTGCGGGCCCGGGACGCGGCCACGAGGGTCCCCGTCACGCCGGCGGACGCCAGCAGGACGGCGAGCCCCGTGCCGCTGGACGTGGCGAGGAGCGTGACCACCGCGACACCGGCCCACGCGGCGTCCCGCCCGCGGGCACGCCGGGCGCCGCCTGCGGCAGTGGCCAGGAACGTGATCGCGGCGATGACGCAGAAGAAGGCTGCGACGTTGCGCTGGACGAAGACCCCCTCGAGGGTCCCGTACTGGTACGTGTCCTGCGTCCGTCCCAGGGAAGGGACGAGCAGGTACGACGCCCAGCTGGCGACCAGCAGCACCTTGCACGCCGTCGCCAGCGCGGCCAGGGCGCCCGCCGCGCCCAGCGCGCGGGGCACCAGGGCCACCGCCACCGTGACGAGCGCGAGGAGCACACCGTTCCGGACGGTCAGCGAGGGCGCCACGGACCAGAGCACCGTCAGGCCGAACCAGCTCAGGGTCAGCACCACGGACCGGCTGATCCACAGCTGTCCCGGCACGGACGCCACCTGAGCAACGACCGTGGTTGCCAGTGCCGCGACGATCCAGTAGGCCCCGGGGTAGGGCGTCGCGGCGACCGCCACCAGGAAGACCGTGGCGAGGGCCGGCGAGAGCCGCCGTGTGGTGTCGACAGGCGACGGCACCGTGTGTGCGCCCGTCGTCACCGGCCACCGCCCGGGACGAGGTGGACGTCGCCACGGCCGGTCACGGCGACCGAGCGCGCGAGGAGGACCGCCCACAGGGCGGCGGTCAGCACAGAGATCCCGGCGAGCGCCCAGGCGGCGGTCAGCGCACCTCCGTGGCCGACCGACACGACCACGCACAGCAGCGACGCCGGTGCGAGCACCCAGCGGATCCGCACCTGCTCACGGACCGCGCCCAGCGCGCGCAGCGCCACCCCTGCACAGCCGCCCGCAACACCCGCGGCGAGCTGGATCGCGAGCGGCCACACGAACCACCGGGCCTCCGACCAACCGACACTCACCAGCACGGCCGCCCACGTGCTCGGGAGGACCGCGACCAGCCCGCCGAACGCGACTGCCGTGAGCGTCCCGACCGCGCCGACGACGGACGCCGTGCGCGCGACGCTCCGGGCGCCGGCTCCGCGAGCCCGCCCGCGGGCCAGCATCGACTGCAGCGTCGACAGGAGCCCCGTCGTGGCCATGGTCACGGGTCCGAGCCAGATCTGCGCCTTGCGCAGCAGGGCCATGTCCGCGGCGGACGTCAGCGCGGCGAGCAGGATGAGGGCGCCCTGCGCGGACGCCTGGAGGAGCCCGAAGTCCTGGAGCAGCGCGCCGGCGAGCCCGCGGTTCTCCGACAGCCAGCCACCGGGCAGCCGCCACGGCACGACGCAGCGGCTGCGGGCCACGCTGACGAGCACGCCCGGCGCGGCAGCGAGCCCCCAGACGAGCAGTCCAGGAGCGGCGCCCAGGCCGGCGTCGGACAGCTGCGACACCATCGCCATCGCGGCGATCGAGCTGGTGGTCCACGCAGCGTTGTTGCACACCGAGTCCGCGATCCGCCCGTCGGCGTAGGCGATCCACCGGTAGTGGTCCTGCAGGAGCAGTACGGGGAGGACGGCACCGCCGGCCATGAGCGCCAGCCCCCACGAGGTCGCCCCGGCGCCGACGGTGAGAGCACCCGCGAACACACCGAGCGAGCCGGCGACGAGGCCGAGGCGGGCGACCGAGGACAGCGACCCGCGGGCACGCCGTCTCGTCTCGGACGGGTCCGCCGTGACCGTCAGCACGAGGACGTCACCGTGGACGGACCTCGAGACGCCGACCAGGAGGATCAGGACGAGCACGAGCGTCGTGAAGACGCCGAAGTCCTCGAGCCCCATGGAGTGGGCCGCCAGGACGCTGACGCCCAGGTTGCCCAGGCTGGGGAGCGCCGAGTCGGTCAGCCCGAGCACGAGTCGTGCCCACGGCGGGCGCTCGGGCGCCGCCCCCTCGGGCGAAACGGTGATCACCGGCAGGGACGTCGCGCTCACGACGTCCCCTCACCGAGGTCAGGCGACACGTCGTCGGCGACGGTTCGACAGGCGCCAGCGCAACTCCTGCGGGACGAACCAGATCACGAGGAAGCGAGCCACGTCCCGGGGCAGCGGACGGGCGGTCACCGCCATGCCGAGGACGGCCGCGAAGAGCCGTGGTCCGCCGGCCCGCCGAGCACTGCGGGCGACGTCGGTGAGACAGAAGGAGCTGAACGCGCGCTCACCGAGCTCTGCCCGACGGGCCAGCGCCCAGGCGAGCGAGGACTGCCAGCCGGCGTCGGTGCTGACGGACGACCGGACAGCGGGCGCGTGCACGGTCGTCAGTGGCTCGAGCGCGACGGAGAAGGAGCACCCGTTCCGGTCCAGGTCGAGGAACCAGTCGTACTCCTCGTGGGTGCGCAGGTGTTCCGGGATCGGGTGCGCCAGGGCGAGTTCTCGCCGGAGGAGGAGCGTCGGGACGGCCAGCATCCCCTCGCCCGGGTGTGCGCGCACGAACAGGTAGTCGGCCACGCGCTCACCCGGCCGTGGACTCCGGCGCGGGTAGTGGAACGTGAAGTCGTCGGTGCGCCACTCGACGCCGGTCGCATAGACGACGGGGCCTTCCACGCCATTCTCGCGCACATGCCTGAACTGCCGTTCGAGTTTGTCGACCGACCATTCGTCGTCGTCGTCGAGGAAGGCGATCCACTCGCGTCCGGTGGCACGCACGCCGGCGTTCCGGGCGCCGGCCGCTCCGCCGCTGCGGGGCAGCGGCAGGACGCGGAGGCGCGGATCGTCCACGCCGGCCAGAGCGGTCTCCGTCGCCTCGTCGGGTCCGTCCACGACGACGAGCACCTCCGCCGGGGACAGCCGCTGGGCCAGCGCGCTGGACACGGCACGGAGCACGAGGTCCGGGCGGTTGCGGGTCGGGATGACGACGCAGACGTCCGCCGTGCCCGCCGTCGCGGCGACCGTGCTGTTGTCCACGTCCATCCCATCTCTCGAGTCGTTCCGAGAGCCGACACTAACCACGAACAATTGCGCACCGAGGAAAGTCCCCGGATGGGGCACCCCTTAGGGGGAGGGCGAACAGGACCGCCGTGCAGCTATCATCGACGCAAGGTCCGGAATGTCGGGCGCAGCATTTGCCACCAGCGATGTCTGCGCATTTCACCATTGCCGGTTGCGACCACCAGAGCCGGAAGAGGAGAGCGCATGCGGGTCCTGCACGTGACCGACAGCCTCACGGTCGGGGGATCCCAGGTCGTGCTCGTCGACCTGGCTAACAGCCAGGCCGCCCGCGGCCACCACGTCGCCGTCGCGGCCGGCGAGGGGCCCCTCTGGGAGGAGTTGTCACCGACGGTCGTCGGCTATCGGCACGCGGGCGGGCGACTCCCCCGGCACCGACTGCTGCCTCACGTGCGCCGGTTGCTGACCGATGATGCGTGGGACGTCGTCCACACCCACCAGCGGGGAGTCTCGACCGCGGTGTGGCTGACCCGGGCCGGGACGCGCCTCAGGCACGTGGAACACGTCCACAGTGAGTTCCGACCCTCGTCGTGGCGAGGGATCTCCTTCCGCGGTGACGCACTGATCGCTTGCGGGAGCGCCGTGGCCCGGATGCTCGTCGCGGGACGCGGCCGTACGCCGGAGACCGTTCACACCATCCCGAACGGCATCGCCGACCACGGCGTCCGGCGCCGACCGGCACCGGCGGGCGACGCCCGGCTCCACATCGTGAACATCGCGCGAGCCGATGCCGTCAAGGACCCGGCCCGCTTCGTCGAGGTGGTCGCGGAGGTGCACCGCAGAGGAGTTCCCGTCCACGCCACCTGGATCGGCGACGGCGAACTCCTCCTCGCGGCCCGCCAGATGGTGACTGCGGCCGGACTGGAGAGCGTCATCTCGTTCCCGGGTGGTCGTCGCCCGGCCGTCGAGGCCCTGGCCGACGCCGACCTCTTCCTGCTGACGTCGCAGCGGGAGGGACTGCCGCTCTCGGTCATCGAAGCCGCGGCAGCCGGTTGCCCCGTGGTGGCACCCGAGGTGGGCAGCATGACCGATGCGCTCCGCCACGGCCACAACGGATGGTTGTTCCCGCCGACCGCCGGCGCGGAGGGGATCGCGGACCTGGTCGCGCGGGTGTGCGCCGACCGCAGCACCCTCGAACGGGCAGGGGTCCGCGCGCGGGAGGTCTACGAGAGCGACTTCCGTCTCGCCCGGGTGACCGACGCCGTCGATGAGGTCTATCGGAGCCTGATGGTCAGTGACGGGGACGCTGCGCTCGTGAGTTGAGCGGTGCGCAGGGCACGGGAGTCGCGCGCTGCCCTCGAGCACTACCGCCTGAGGCTCACCGACCGGAGATGACGCGCGTCAGGAGACCCGGACGGCGACCACCGTGACGTTGTCGCGGGCGCCGAGTTTCTCGGCCTCCACGGTGAGGGCGTCGGCCACCGCGTCGGGAGAGAGGCCGCACGACACGACCCGCGCGATGCTCTCGTCGTCGAGCTCTCCGGTCAGCCCGTCGGAGCAGGCCACGAACAGGTCACCGGGCACGATCGAGGTCAGTGCGATGTCAGGCTCGCTGCGCCCACCGACCCCGAGCGCGCGGGTGATGATGTGCCGCTGCGGGTGCGTGGCGGCGGTCTCGTCGGAGATGTGACCGGCGTCGATCAGCTCCTGCACCACCGAGTGGTCGGTGCTGAGCTGCTCCAACTGTCCGTCGTGCCAGCGGTACACCCGCGAGTCGCCGACGTGGAACACCGCCCACTGCGGCCCGTCTCCCCCGTCGACGAGGGCGACGCCGGCCACCGTCGTCCCGGCGCCGCCGGTCGCCGGTCCCTTGAAGGCGCGGATCTCACCGTCGGCCCGCTGGAGGGCCAGGCGGATCCGCTCCACCGTGGTGGTCTCGGCACCGGTCAGGGCCTGCAGTGCCTCGATGACGGCGGCCGCCGCGGCCGCTCCGCCGGCATGACCACCCATGCCGTCGGCAACGGCGAAGATCGGCGGGCTGACGAGGTACCTGTCCTGGTTGTCCTCGCGTTGACCTGTCGCGGTCGCCGCGCCCCACGTCAGCTCGACCGGCGCCATCCACACTCCACAACACGCATCGACGACAGGGCGACCCGCGGGGAAGGCAGGCGCGACGAGCCTAGAAGGTCTCGGGCCAACCGGCAGGACACGTGTGAACAGCGCGGGGACGCGTCGCGCCGGCCGGCGCCCACAATGGACGTCGATGCAGCCCCTCCGTTCCCGATCGTTCGCCGCCGGGATCCTCCTGAGCCTGGTCCTCGGCGCCTGCTCCAGCGGCGAACCGGAGAGCACGGGCACCGCCTCGACCGGCCCCACGACCGCCGAGCCCAAACCGACACCCGATCCCTTGCACCAGCGGGTGGACGCCGCACTCGCGCGCCTGGACCGCCGACGTCAGGTGGCCCAGCTGATCGTCGCCGGTGTCCCGCTGAGCGACCTGTCCCCCGCTGACGCCCTCGTCCGCGACCTCGGGGCCGGCGGGATCTTCCTGGCGGGCCGCAGCACCGTCCCCGCCGGCGAGTTGGCCGCCACCACGGCGCGGTGGACGGAGGCGGCCGGCAGCGGCCCGCGGCCGTGGGTCGCCGTCGACCAGGAGGGCGGCGCCGTCCAGGCCCTGAGCGGCCCGGGCTTCCCCGAGCTGCCGTCGGCCGTGGACCAGGGTCTGCTTCCTCCGCCCGACCTCGCCGACCTGGCCGACGGGCTCGGCGCGTCGCTGGCCGCCGCCGGCATCACGGTCAACCTGGCGCCGGTGGTGGACGTGGTCCCCGCGGGCACCGAGTCCGGCAACGCACCGATCGGCGCCCACGAGCGCCAGTACGGCAGCACCGCGGCCGACGTCGTCCGCGCGGCCGGCGCCGTGGTCGACGGCCAGGCCGCGCACGGCGTCACCGCCACGCTCAAGCACTTCCCCGGGCTCGGCCGGGTGACGGAGAACACCGACGTCGCCGTCGTCACCGACACCGTCACCACGCGGGACGACGAGCAGGTCGCCGCCTTCGGCACGCTGGCCGGGTCGCCGGCCGAGCCGTTCGTGATGACGGCCTCGGCGGTCTACGCGCTGATCGACCCCGCCGCACCCGCCGCCTTCTCCCCCGTCGTCGTCACCGATGTCCTCCGCGAACAGCTGGGCTTCGACGGGGTCGTCATCTCCGACGACCTCGGCGCCGCCGTGGCCGTGCAGGACGTCCCGGTGGGGGAACGGGCCGTTCGCTTCCTCGCCGCGGGGGGCACGCTGATCCTCACCGTGGACGCCGGCACGGTGCCGGAGATGGTCGACGCCGTCCTCGCCCGGGACGCGAGCGATCCGTCGTTCGCCGACCAGGTGGACGCCGCCGTCCGGACCTCGCTCACCGCAAAGGCGAGCGCCGGCCTCCTCCCGCCGGCCTGACGGGGCCGTCGCCCGGAGCACGGGCGAACCGCGCCGGCACGACGGCTCTGCGCCCGTGCAGTTCCGTTACCGTCGCCCGGTGCTCCGGTGGCTGTACGCCCTCGTCGTGGCCGGCATCGTCTCGGCCTTCGCCTTCCTGCTGATCACGGGCAAGTACCTGAACGACGGCCCGGTGCTCTTCCGGCTGTCCCAGGACCACGGGATGCACCAGGGCGACGTCTTCGTCCTCTGCGGCTGGGCGGCCGCCCTGCTGTCGGAGGTCGGCCTCCTGGGGAGCACCCGGAAGAGGTGAGCTCAGCGAGGGCGGTGGGGGCGTCTCGACAGGAGCGACCAGCCGCGGCGGAACTTCGCGCAGGTGCACAGCGCACAGTCCGTGCCGCGGCGGTAGTGCTCGTGCGCGATCTTCCCGTGGCCGCACGCGCTGCACAGCGGCCCCGCCGCTGCGACGGGGCTCACCGGCTCACCGACTGACCGCAGATGTGCGGGAGGGATGACCCCGGGAGCCGAACCCGGCGCCGGTTCCTCACCCGGAGCATGCACTGCAGGGGCCCTCTCATACATCCGTCGCCCGGGGGGCGTCCGTGGGACGCCGTGACGGTAGGCGGAGCGTACTGCCAGGTCAATCCGGTGGCGGCCCGGAACGCTCGAGTTCTGAGAATCCCCTGTGCCGTGGTCATCGGACGTCCCGGCGACGTCCGACGTCCCCCCTCCCGGCGGCGACGGCTCCGGCCGTGAGGGACTCCGGATCGGTGTCGCCCTCGAGCTGGCTCCACCACTCCGAGTGCCGGAGGAACCATGCGATCTCCTCGGCCAGACCCTCGTCCAGCCCGATCACCGGCCGGAAGCCGAACTCCCGGCGCACCCGCTCTGTCCGGCACACCAGATCGGACACCGCCCGCCCCTCGATGTGCTGCGGCGGTGGGGGAACCTGCCCCTTCTGCTCCGCGACCACCCGTCGGACACGGTGGGCCAGCGCCACCGTGCGCTCCGCGGTGCCGCTGCCCGCGTTCACCAGGCGAAACCGGGCGGAGGAGGAACTGACCAGGGGCGGACGCGCCACGGCCCGCGCGACCAGACGGGCGGCGTCGGCCACGTGGAGATAGTCCCGCTGCTCGAGCCCGTCACCGGCGATCGTCGCCGGAGCCCCGGCCAGGGCGGCCCGGATGAAGGAGGGAACCGCTCCCAGTGAGGTCTCCCCGGGCCCGTAGACCGTGGTCAGCCGCAGGACCGTCACCTCGGGACCACCGGTCGTGGCGACGATCCGGAGCTGGTCCTCCAACGCGAGCTTGGCCGCCGCACCGCAGTCGTCCGGCATCGGTCGAACGTCCTCGTCCACGGGGCAGGCCGGCGCCCGGCCGTAGACCTCGACCGTGCTGCGCACGAGGACGTGCCCGAGCCGGTCCCCCAACGCGCTCAGGAGTTCCATCGCCCCCGCCAGGTTCACCGTGACCTCGTGCCGCGCGCGACCGGTCGGCGTGCCTCTGCCGGGTGGTACCGGCGTGTACGCGAGATGCACCCACTGCTCGGCGCCTGCCGCCGCGCGCGCCACCCGGCGGGCCGACGCCGGCCGCCACCAGTCAGGCTCCGCGATGAGCCGGACGACCCCCTCGTGGATCGACTGGCGCAGTGGTTCCCGCCAGCCGGCGTCAGGACCCACGACGCTGACGCGACACCCGGCCGCGACCAGCCGGGGGACGACGTAGGCACCCAGGAAACCCGTACCGCCCGTCACCACCACGGGCATGCCGAACAGGTCGATGCCCGGGAGGACGTCGTCGGTCGCGAAGAGCTCCTGGACGGTGTTCCCCACCATCCTCGCCCGGTCAGGTCCCATGGCCGCGAGCTCAGTTCCCGGCTGCACGATGTCCCGGGTACGCAGTACTCCGACAGCCGGGAGGGGGGCCGTCAGGACGTCGGGCGCCGGCCCGGAGTGCGTTCAGCACGAGCTCCCCCTCCATGGCGGCGGAGGGTGAGGCACACATCGCTCACATCCGGACCCACGCCCGTCCGCGTATTTACGGACGTTAGAGTCCGATTCCAGCGGCAGACAGGGACGTTGGACCCCCGGTGGACAGACGAGCGGACGGGTCCTAGTAGTGCTTCGTTAGGTCGGTGCTCGGGCATGGGCGTCGACGGGTTGTCCGCAGACGATGCAGGTGCCGGTCCAGGTGGCCAGGAGGGTCTGCAGTTGGTGCAGGACCGCGTAGAGGCTCAGGCCGGCGCAGCCGCTTTTGGGCTGGTCCGCAGCACGGTGACGAACAGCTGGGCGGCGGTGACCAGGGTGACGTGGCGGTGCCAGCCGGCCCAGGTCCGGCCCTCGAAGTGGTCCAGGCCGAGGGCTGTCTTCAGCTCGCGGTAGTCGTGCTCGATCCGCCAGCGGATCTTGGCCAGCCGGACCAGCTCGGCCAGGTCGCTGTTGGCGGGCAGGGACGAGAGCCAGTAGTCGGTGGGCTCGGCGGTGTCGGGTGACCATTCGGCCAGCAGCCACACGAGGGGCAGCGAACCGTCTCGGGCCAGCCGTCCGGTCGGGCGGCGGCCGGCCGGACGTATCCGCAGCGCCACGAAGTGAGAGGTCATCGGCCCGCAGGAGCCCTCTCGCCAGGTCAGCTGCCGCGCGGCCTCGCGGCCTGCGGCCAGCACGTGCTCCCGGATGGCCAGCGGGGCGGTGCGGTAGCGCGGCTTGGGCCGCGGTCCCCGGCCGGAGTAGTCGATCGTCTCCGGCACCGCGTCGGCAGGATGCGCAGTCAGGTCGCTGTTGACCTGGCAGACGTAGGGCCGGCCGCGGGCGGTGAGCTGCTCGCGGAACTCGGCGTTGTTGCGGGTGTGTCAGCTGGCCTGTGTAAGTGCCTGACTCGGTGATGGGTCAGGCCAGGTCGAGCCGG